>JAFKKQ010000133.1 GCA_017304505.1 Hyphomicrobiales bacterium
TCCGGTGATCTGGCTCGTACGGCTGCGCGATATGCTTGCGCCTGAGTTTTACAACAAGCTGCGCTGGAACCTGTTTCGCATGCACTATCAGTTCATCATGGCGAACGACATGCGCGCGCCATACGAATACATGATGCTGGTATGCGGGCCGGTGCCGGTGGAGCAATGGGCGCGCAACGGAGTCGAGACGCTCGGGCGCTTTGCCCAGGACGCGAGCTATCGCGAGGGTGACGCTATTCACGCCGAGTGATTGCGCCCGATGGCTCGGACGAGCCGCAGGACAACGCCGCGCGGCAACAGCTTCGGCAGCAGCGTCGCTGCCTTGTTGGCCGATCCCGGCACCACAACGCGGCGGCCGCGCATCAAGCCATCGTAGCCCTCGCGCGCAACACGCTCGGCAGAGCGGTGAAGAATGCGAGGGAATGTGCCGTCGGGCACTTTGGCGGCCGCGATGAAATCCGTGTCGACCGGACCGGGGCAGAGCGCCGTCACGCGGATGCCGCGCGGTGCAAGCTCGCGATGCAGGGCTTCGCTGAAGGACAGCACGAAAGCCTTCGTGGCGTGGTAAACCGCCATCTCCGGTCCCGGCATGAAGCTCGCGACCGATCCGACATTGAGGATGCCGCCCTTGTGCCGGGTGAGGCTTTCGATGAAGCGCAGCGACAGGTCGGCCAGGGCGCGGGCATTGAGGTCGATCATCGCCAGTTGCCGTTGACGGTCGAGGTCGGCGGCGTGCCCGAACAGGCCGAAGCCGGCGTTGTTCACGAGATATTGCGGCTCGAGGCCGGCATCGCGCAGATCGTCTTCGATCCGTGCGGAGGCATCGGGCTGCCCAAGATCGATCGCGATCACGTGCGGCCGCGTGCGGCCCCGCTCCTCGATGGCGTCAGCCAGCGCCTTGAGCTGCGGCGCGCGGCGCGCCACCAGCGCCACGGTGTGGCCGTTGTCGGCGAAAACGTCGGCCAAGGCCGCGCCGATGCCGCCGGACGCGCCGGTGATCAGCGCGACGGGCTTGAGGCTCGATGCGGCGGGGGACGCGGTGCTCGGCATATCGCTCGACATGACATCAACTCCGATCGTTCGCCATCACGATCCGGCGAACTTTGCGATGACCTCCTTGGGGACGGGTTTCGCCCTCATTTTCTCCGGATCGGCCGGGTCGCGCTCAACCCAGACGCGGGTGTCGAAGCATTCGACGCACAGCGCTCCGCCGAGGGTAAGGCGGTGCTGCACGTCGAAGCTGGAGCGGCGGAATTCGACGACGTTCGTTTCGATCACTACGTCGTCGCCGTATTTGGTCGGCTTGAGGAAGCGCGCGCGGGTGTCCACCATCGGATAGCCCTGAATGCCGTAGTGCCGGGTGAACTGGTGCTTGGTCATGCCGAGAGTCTTGGAGAACAGCGCCGTGGTGCAACTGTCGAACAACGCGAAGTAGCGCGGATAGAATACGATTCCCGCCGGATCGCAGTCGCCCCATTCGATACGGGTTTCCCGCGTGTAGATCAGCATCCCCGTCGTCTCCCGTTGCCCAGCGCGGCGTCGGTTTGAGTCATGCGGGGTCCGTCCGGGCGGGTCAAGCCAAGGAGTCCGCATGCGCCGCGGCTCCGGCGGGGCGGCGTTGTTTGACCCCGCCGGGGCGCGCTTCTAAATTCGGCCGCGACACCGCCGCGCAGCCGATGCGCGGCAGAATTGTTCAAGGCGCGCGTTGCGGGCGCCCAAGGAGCGGACCGATGCCTGATGCCTTTCTCTGCGACGCCGTTCGCACGCCGATCGGTCGGTATGGCGGCGGCCTCGCCAAGGTGCGCACCGACGACCTCGCGGTGGTTCCGATCAAGGCGCTGATGAACCGGCATCCGAAGCTCGACTGGACCGCGCTCGACGAGGTTTACCTCGGCTGCGCTAACCAGGCCGGCGAAGACAATCGCAATGTGGCGCGCATGGCGCTGCTGCTGGCGGGACTGCCGGCCTCGGTGCCGGGCATCACCGTCAACCGTCTCTGCTCGTCGGGACTCAATGCTGTCGGTCTGGCGGCGCAGGCGATCCGCGCCGGCGAAATCGATTTTGCCATTGCCGGCGGCGTCGAATCGATGACGCGCGCGCCGCTGGTCATGGGCAAGGCCGAGGTGCCGTTTTCGCGCAGCGCCGCCCTCGAGGACACCACCATCGGCTGGCGCTTCGTCAACCCGCTGATGAAGCAGCAGTACGGCGTCGAGGCGATGCCGGAGACGGCGGAGAACGTCGCCGAGGACTATCAGGTGGCGCGCAACGACCAGGACGCCTTTGCCTTGCGCTCGCAGCAGCGCGCCGCGAAAGCGCAGGCATCGGGTTTCTTTGCCGAGGAGATCGAGCCGGTGATGGTGCCGGGCGGCAAGGCCGGCCCGATCACGGTCGACAGGGATGAGCATCCGCGGGCCGGCACGACGATGGAGGGACTGGCCAAGCTCAAGCCGTTCGTGCGCCAGCCGGGGACGATCACCGCCGGCAACGCCTCCGGCGTCAACGACGGGGCGGCGGCCATGATCGTGGCGTCGGAGGCCGCGGCAAAGAAGCACGGGCTGACGCCCACGGCCCGCATCATCGGCATGGCGTCGGCGGGCGTGCCGCCGCGGGTGATGGGCATCGGCCCTGTGCCGGCGACGCAGAAACTGATGGCGCGCTACGGCCTGAAGATTTCCGACTTTGACGTGATCGAACTGAACGAGGCTTTCGCCTCGCAGTCGCTGGCGTGTCTGCGCCAGCTTGGCCTCGCCGACGACGCCGAGCACGTGAATCCCAACGGCGGAGCCATCGCGCTCGGCCATCCGCTCGGCATGTCGGGCGCGCGGATCGCGCTGACGGCGGCCCACCAACTGTTCAAGCAGGGCGGAAAGCGGGCGCTGGCCAGCATGTGCGTGGGCGTTGGCCAAGGCGTGTCGCTCGCGCTCGAGCGGGTGTAGGAGTTTCCCTGTCGTTCCGGATTCGCGGGCGCGCTCCGGAATGACGATGAAGAAAATGGAGAATTCAACGTGGCGATGAGTGCCGGCTACATCCCGTTCCATCCCAACCCGTCGAAGCCGAAGTACAAGCCGCCGGCGGGCGCGGTCGATGCGCATTGCCACGTGTTCGGCCCGGAGGCCGTGTTTCCGTTCGCGCCCAAGCGCAAGTACACGCCCTGCGACGCTCCGAAGGAGACGCTGTTTCAGCGGCGCGATTTCCTCGGCTTCGACAAGAACGTCATCGTGCAGGCAACCTGTCACGACACTGACAATCGCGCCCTGGTCGATGCGCTCAGGTCCGCCGGCGACAAGGCGCGCGGCGTCGCCTTTGTCGGCGAGGACATCACCGACGCGGGATTGAAGGAGCTGGACGCCGCCGGCGTGAAGGGCGTGCGCTTCAACTTCATCAAGCGCCTGGTCGATTCCACGCCCAAGGACGTGATGCAGCGGATCGCCACCCGCATCGCGCCGCTCGGCTGGCACATCGTGGTCTATTTCGAGCACGCCGATCTCGACGAGATGGGGCCTTTCCTCAAGTCGCTGCCGACCCCGCTGGTGTTCGACCACATGGCCTGCCCCAACGTGAAGGAAGGCGTGGACGGCAAGCACTTCCAGAACTGGCTCAAGGCGCTCGACGCCAACAAGACCTGGATCACCAAGGTGACCTGTCCGGAGCGCTTCACCCTGGTTGGGCCGCCCTATGACGATGTGGTGCCGTTCGCTCGCGCCATCGTCGAGCGCTTCCCCGACCGCGTGATCTGGGGCACCGACTGGCCGCATCCGAACATGCCCAAGGAGGCCCCTGACGATGGCCTGCTGGTCGACATGATCCCGAAGATCGCGACGACCGCGGAGCAGCAGCACAAGCTCCTGGTCGACAATCCGATGAGGATTTATTGGAGCTGATCTGCGGGTGTGGCCGCGGGCAGCAAACTCAACTGTCTCCTTCTGTTGAGCGGGGAAAGGGTCGAGACGAGTTTGATCCCGCTCAATGACAGGCGGTGAAAACCGCGTCAAAGTGCAAACTGGCCGCCGTTGCAAAGGCCCTGAGCGGTGGATATATCGACAGATATCAGCCGTTTGGCAGGTTCTTCGGACTCGGCCGGAGTGGAGAAGCACCGATGGCGACCGCAAAGACCAGGGTCGAGAAAGACTACGACGACATCCCGGGCACCTATGTGTTCGATGCCGACCGTTCGCGACGCGGCTATCATCTCAACATGTTCTGCATGTCGCTGATGAAGGCCGAGAACCGCAAGGCCTTCAAGGCGGATGAGGCGAAGTATCTCGACGAGCGGTTTCCGCTGCTCACGCGCGAGCAGCGCGAGGCGATCCTGAAGCGGCAGTACAACCGCATGCTGGAATTGGGCGGCAACATCTATTTCACCGCCAAGCTCGGGGCCACCGACGGTCATCCGTTCCAACATCTCGCCGCTGTGATGACCGGCTCGACGCAGCAGGATTACGCCGACCTGATGCTGCGCGGCGGCCGCCCGGTGGATGGCAACCGCAGCCGTTCCGGCAAATATGCCCGGGCCGCGTCGAGCATCGTCAAGGACAGCAAGCCGAAGCAAAAGGCCAGCAAGGGAAAGAAACGCCGTGGCTAGGATCATCGCAGGAGTGACGTCTTCGCACGTGCCGGCGATCGGCGCCGCGATCGACAATCACCGCACCAACGAGCCGTACTGGCAGCGGGTGTTCGAAGGCTTCGAGCGATCCAAGGAGTGGATCGCGAAGGCCAAGCCAGACGTTGTCATCGGTGTCTACAACGACCACGCATCGGCGTTCTCGGTCGAGGTCATTCCGACCTTTGCGTTGGGCACCGCGGCCGAGTTTCCGCCGGCTGACGAAGGCTGGGGGCCGCGGCCCGTGCCGGTGGTGCAGGGGCATCCCGAGCTGGCCTCGCACATTGCGCAGTCGGTGATCCTCGACGAGTTCGATCTGACGCTGTGCAACAAGATGGAGGTCGATCACGGCCTCACCGTGCCGCTGAACCTGATGTTCGGCACGCCGAAGGAATGGCCATGTCCCGTTATTCCGCTGGCGGTCAATGTCGTGCAGTACCCGCCGCCGACCGGCCATCGCTGCTTCATGCTCGGCAAGGCGATCAGGAAAGCGGTCGAGTCTTATCCTGAAGACCTGAAGGTGGTGATCTTCGGCACCGGCGGCATGTCGCATCAGATCAGCGGGCAGCGCGCCGGTCTCATCAACAGCAAGTTCGATCACGCTTTCCTCGACAACCTCACCAAGGACCCCAAGAAGCTGACCAAGCTGTCGCATCTGGAGTTGATGCGCGAAGCCGGCGCCGAGGGCGTCGAGATGGTGATGTGGCTGATCATGCGCGGCGCGCTCGACGACAAGGTCGACGAGGTCTATCGCTTCTACACGGTGCCGGCGTCCAACACAGCGGTCGGGCACATCATTCTGGAGAACAAGATCAAGGGCGGGAAGAAGACTTCGGCTAAACCGGCGTCAACCAAATCCGCGTCGCGCGGAAAGAAGTCCGCGCCGAAAATGAAGCGCGCTGCCGCACGGCAGAAGATCGAGCGCGTGCGAAGCTAGGGCGTCATCGGTTATACTCTGGATGAGCCGCGTGCGCGGGCACCCTCCCTCTCCAGGGGATGGTGAAGGCAGTTTGCGGTTCTTCCATCATCCACTCCACTCGCCGTAAGAGGGTCATCATGAAAATCTGTGTCGCCGGTCAGGGCGCCTTTGGCCAGAAGCATCTCGATGCGCTTAAGCGCATTCCGGGCGTTGAAGTCACCTCACTGGTCGGCGGCAACCAGGATTCGACCGCCCAGGTGGCGAAGAAGTATGGCGTCCCGCACTACACCGGCGATTTGAGCGAAGGCATCAAGCGCGCCGATGCGGTGATCCTGACGACGCCGACCAAGATGCACTTCCGCCAGGGCGAAATGGTGATGCGTGCCGGCAAGCACGTGCTGGTGGAGATCCCGGTCACCGACAGCGTCGAGGACGCCGAGAAGCTGGTGAAGATCGCCGAGGAAACCGGCGTCACCGCGATGGGCGGCCACGTTCGCCGCTTCAACCCCAGCCATCAGTACGTCCACAAGAAGATCGTGGCGGGCGAACTGAAGATCCAGCAGATGGACGTGCAGACCTATTTCTTCCGGCGCAAGAACATGAACGCGGCGGGCAATCCGCGAAGCTGGACCGATCACCTGCTCTGGCACCACGCCGCGCACACCATCGACCTGTTCCAGTACCAGTGCGGCGAGAACATCTCCGACTGCTACGCAGTGCAGGGACCGATCCATAAAGAGCTGAACATCGCAATGGACATGGGCATCGTGGCCAAGACGCCGTCCGGTTCCGTGCTGACGCTGTCGCTGTCGTTCAACAACGACGCGCCGCAGGGCTCGTTCTTCCGCTACATTTGCGACAACGGCACCTACAAGGCTTATTACGACGATCTCTCCGACGGCAAGGACAACAAGATCGACCTGTCGAAGCTCGACGTGTCGATGGATGGCATCGAGCTGGAGGATCGCGAGTTCATCAAGGCGATCCAGGAGAAGCGCGAGCCGAACGGCAGCCTGCGGCAGGTGCTGCCGTGCATGCATGTGCTCGGCAAGCTCGAAAAGATCATCGACCCGCAGCGCAAGGCTCACGCCTGACGTCGGCGTTCGCCGCTGTCACGCGCCGCGTCCTCGCCCCGTCGTTGCCGGGTTTGGTTTGACCCGGCAATCCATGATGCTTTCGGGGAAGGCGGCTTTACGTAAGCCCAGCGGCTGTTGCGGCGCGCAGTGGATGCCCGGGTCAAGCCCGGGCATGACCGTGGACAGATTTTGCAGGCGGCGCCAGACTACTTCGCCTTGATCCCGGCTGTCTTGATGACCTTGCCCCACTTTTCCGTCTCGGCTGCCATCAGCCGGGCGAAGTCCGTGGGCGTGCCCGGCAGCGGCGCGCCACCCGTTTCTGCGAACTTGGCCTTCATGGCCGGGTCCGCAAATGCGGCTTGTATGGCCTTGTTCAACGTCTCGACGATCGCGTCCGGGGTGCCTTTCGGCACGCCGATGCCGGTGACAGCACTGGCTTCGTAGCCTGGAATTGTCTCGGCCACGGCCGGCACGTCGGGCAGTGCCGTCGAGCGGTCCGCCGTCGTGACCGCGAGCGCCCGCAGTTGGCCGCTGCGCACGGGCTTGATCGACGCCGACATCGGCTCGAACATCACCTGTGCTTCGCCGGCGATCATCGCCTTCAGCGCCGGGCCGCCGCCGCCGTAATGCACGACGTCGAGCGAAAGCCCGGCCATCTGCTTGAACAATTCGCCGGTGACATGCGGCGAACTGCCGTTTCCGGTCGACGCCATCTTGATCTTGCTCGCATTTGCCTTCGCGTAGGCCAGGAATTCCGGCACCGTCCTGGCCGGCACCGACGGATGTACCACCATTACCAGCGCCTCGCGGGTGACGCCCGCGACCGGCACGATGTCGCGCAGGAAATTGAACGGCAGGTTGGGATAGAGCGAGCCGCTGATGGCGTTGGCCGGCCCGCACAAGAGGATGGTGTAACCGTCCGGCGCGGAACGGACCACCTCTTCGGTCGCGATGTTTCCGGCACGCCCGCCCTTGTTCTCGACATGGAACGGTTGGCCGAGCTTTTGCGCCAGCCATTGCGCCACGATGCGGCCGAGGATGTCGTTTGGCCCGCCGGCCGGAAAACCGACGACGAAGCGTACGGGCTTCGATGGGTAGGTCTGGGCTTGCGCCGTGGCCTCCCGAGCCGACCCCAAGGCCGGCAGAGCCGCCAATGTTGCGAATTGCAGAACGCGGCGGCGGTTCGGCGTCATGGCTATTCGCTCACTCCGATGATTTTCGCCAGCCGCTCGGGATCGTCGCGCAGCGTGGCCGATGCGCCGTCGTAAACGGCGCGGCCCTTGTCCAGCACCACGCAGCGGTCGGAGAACTCGAAGGCCACGCGGCTATTCTGCTCGACGAGGACGATGGAGAGTCCGGATTCTCTGCGAAGCTTCACCAGCACCGCCGTCAACGCTTCGACGATCACCGGCGCGAGCCCTTCGGTCGGCTCATCCATCAAGAGCACGCTCGGATTGGTGAGGAGCGCTCGCGCGATCGACAGCATCTGCTGCTCGCCGCCGGAAAGCTGGTTGCCGCGGTTGTCCAGGCGCTCCTTCAGGTTCGGGCACAGCTCGAACATCCGCTCCTGGGTCCATTGTCCCGGCCGCGCGCCGACCTCGAGATTTTCGCGCACGCTGAGCGATGGGAAAATCTCGCGCTCCTGCGGCACGAAGCCCAGGCCCGCCGCCGCACGTCGGTACACCGGAACCCGATTGAGGCTTTTGCCCGAAAGCAGCACATCGCCTTTATGCAGCGTGGTGTGTCCCATGATGGTTGCGAGCAGGGTGGTCTTGCCGACGCCGTTGCGGCCGATCACGCTGACGCATTCGCCGGGCGCCAGCGCCAGGTTGATGTCCTCCAGCACCACGGTTTCGCCGTAGCCGGCCGACACGCCCTTGAGTTCGATGGCGTTAGGCATAAGCGTCAACCATGTGTCGCTTGTCCGAGATAAACCGACCGCACGTCGGGGTTGGCTCCGATCTCCCTCGGCGTGCCTTCGGCGAACACGGCGCCGCGCACCAGCACGGTGATCGTCTCGGCGAAGCGGAACACCAGGTCCATGTCGTGGTCGATGATGAGCACGCCGATGCTCTTGGGCAGCGCGTCGATGGCGTCGAGGATGATGTGGCTCTCCGCGCTCGGCACGCCCGCCGCGGGCTCGTCGAGCAGCAGCACCTCGGGCTTGAGGCCAAGTGTGATGGCTAGCTCCACCAGCCGCTGGCGGCCGTAAGGCAATTCGGGAATGGTCTTGTGGGCGATATCGGCGAGCTTGAGGCGTGTAAGCAGGTCCATCGACTCGTCGATCACATCGCGGCGGGCGCCCGCCGGGGTCAGCATGTTCGGCGCCGCGCCGACGCGCTCGGCGATCGCCATATAGATGTTCTCCAGCACCGAAAGGCCGCGAAACAGCCGGTTGATCTGGAAGGTGCGGGCGATGCCGAGCTTCACCCGTTCGGCCTGCGCGATCTGGGTGATGTCGGCGCCTTTGAACAGCACTGTGCCTGCGCTCGGCATCAGCACACCGGTCAAAAGGTTGATGAACGTGGTTTTGCCGGCGCCGTTCGGGCCGATCAGGGCATGGCGTGCGCCTTGCTCCAGCTTGAAACTGACGTCGCGGGTGGCGCGCAGCGCGCCGAAGTTCTTGCTCAGGGCTCGCGTTTCGAGGAGAGCGGTCATGGCGCGCCGTGCCCCTTGACGTCTCCCTTGCCGGACTCTTCGGTGCGCCCGCGCAGCAGCGTCGCGCCGATGCCGAGGATGCCGCCGCGTGCGAACAACGCGATGGCAACCAGCATGAGGCCCAGGCCAAGCTGCCAAGCGCTGGGATAGAGCCGCGACAGGAAATGCGCCAGCACCATGTAGACCACCGCGCCGACGAATGCGCCGTACAGGCGGCCGTAGCCGCCGAGCACCAGGACGATCAGAACGGTCGCCGCGCGGTCGATGCCGAGAACGCTGAGATTCACATAGGCGTTGGCTTGCGCCCACAGCGCGCCGGCGATGCCGGCCAGCGCCGCCGAGATGGTGTAGCAGACCACGAGGCGCCTTCGCACCGGCGCGCCGACCGCATGCATGCGCAAGGTGTTCTCGCGGATGCCGGTGAGGCTGTGGCCGAACGGCGAATAGACCAATGTGCGCACGAACACGAAACAGACCAGCAGCACGCCGAGCACGTAAAGATACTGCGTGGTGGAATAGAGCACGTCGAACTCGAACAGGCCGAACACCGGCTGAATCGGCAGGCTGTCGAGGCCGTCGAAACCGCCGGTGTAGTCGGCGCCCATGTTGGCGAGCTCCTCCAGCAGCCCCATCGTGCAGATCGTCAGCATCAACAGCGTCAGGCCTGTGGTGCGCAGCAAAACCAGGCCGGAGGCCAGCCCGATCAGGCCCGCCACGCCCGCAGCCAGCAGCAACCCCGTGATCGGCTCGGTCCAGATGCCGTGCTTGGCCAGCATGCCGACGGTGTAGGCGCCCGCGCCGAAGAAGGCGGCGTGGCCGAGGGTGATAATCCCGGCATAGCCTAGCGCCAGATCGAGCGAGATCGCGAACAGGATCGTGATCAGCATCTCGGTGCCGAAGCCGAGATAGCGCGGGAAGGCAAAATAGAAACCGATGGCGAGGAGCCACGGCAGCGGTTCCCACCAGCGCAGGCGGTGCCGTTTGGCGAGTGCCAGTGCCGCGGGGTTCGTGCCGATGTTCGGCGCGGTGGGGGCTTGCATGCTCATGGCGCCCGTCCGAACAGGCCCTGCGGCCGCCACAGCAGCAGCAGAATCGTCAGGGCATAGATGAACACCGTGCCGCCTTGGGGCAGGTACTTCTTCAGCGTGAAATCGACCACGCCGATGATCAAGGCCGCGAAGAACACGCCGGTGATGCGGCCGAGCCCGCCGACGGCGACCACGATCAGGAAGATCACCAGATATTTGAGCGGATATTGCGGATCGAGGCCGAGGAATTCGGCGCCGAGGCCGCCGCCGAGCGCCGCCATGCCGCTGCCGAAGGCAAAGGTGAGGGTGAACAGCCGCGTGATGTTGATGCCGAGCGATTCCGCCATGCGCCGGTTATCGACCGCCGCGCGGATCTGTGCGCCCATCCGCGTGCGCTCGAAGCCGAGCCAAAGCGCCAGCATGATGACGATGCCTGCCGCGATCAGCACGAGGCTGTAGGTACGATACGTCATGAAACCGAGGTCGACTTGGCCCTGCATCCACGACGGCAGGTTCAGCGGTTGCGTCTCGGGGCCGACGATCAAGGTCACCGAGGCGATCATGACGAAGACCAGGCCGATGGTGAACAGCACCTGGTCCAGCTCGCCTGCGCGATAGAGCCGGGCGTAGAGCAGGCGCTCGAACACGACGCTGATCGCGGCGACGACGATGAATCCGATCGCGAGTGCGGCAATGAACGGC
>JAFKKQ010000231.1 GCA_017304505.1 Hyphomicrobiales bacterium
AGGAGACGGCGGCGAGCACCTATCTGCGGCCAAACGGCAAGCCGTTCGAACTTCCCGGCGCCGCACAACTGATCTTCTCCGATCTCGGCACCATCAACGTCGAGAAGACGAGAGGGTTCTCCGCCTATCGTTGGATCAAGGACGAACTGATCCGCCTGGGCGTCCCGGCCTCCCAGATCGCCTTCATCCAGGATTACAAGAAGACGGATGCCAAGCAGCGCCTATTCGGCGACGTGCGCGCCGGTCGGGTGCTTTTCCTGCTCGGCTCGTCGGAGCTGATGGGAACCGGCGTCAATGTGCAGCTTCGATTGAAAGCCGAGCATCATCTCGATGTGCCCTGGCTTCCGTCGCAGATCGAGCAGCGCGAGGGTCGAATCGTGCGGCAGGGGAATCAGCATGACGAGGTTGACATCTACGCGTATGCGACCGAGGGCAGTCTCGATGCGCCGATGTGGCAGAACAACGAGCGCAAGGCGCGCTTCATCGCTGCGGCACTCTCGGGCGATACGTCGATCCGACGACTTGAGGACATCGGCGGGAGCCAGGCGAACCAGTTCGCCATGGCAAAAGCGATCGCATCCGGCGATCAGCGCCTGATGCAGAAGGCAGGGCTGGAAGCCGACATCGCGCGGCTTGAACGTCTCCGCGCTGCTCATATCGACGATCAGCACGCGGTGCGCCGCCAAATGCTTGACGCCGAGCGTGACATCGAGTTCACCACCCGGCGCATCGCAGAGATCGGTCAGGATATCGCGCGTCTCATTCCGACTGCGGGCGACGCCTTCGCGATGAGCGTGAAGGGCAAGCAGTATATAGAGCGTAAGGAGGCTGGCCGCGCTTTGCTGAAGGAAATCCTGACACTCGTGCAGCTCCGACACGACGGCGACGTCATTGTCGCATCCATCGGCGGTTTCGACCTCAAATATCGTGGCTGGCGTATCGGCGACGACAGATACGACTACAAAACAGCGTTGATACGAACCGGCATGGATGACGACGTCTATTTGGCCGTGACCCTCACTCCGCTTGGAGCGGTCTCACGCCTCGAACACGCAATCAGCGATTTCGAGGACGCGCTGGAACGTTGTCGCCAGCATCTCGCCGATGCGCGCCGGCGTCTCTCGGCCTATCAGTCGCGTGAGGGCGGCGATTTCGCATTCGCCGGCGAATTGGCCGACAAGCGGCGGCAACTTTGCGCGATCGAGGCTGACCTTGCCAATGATAGCGAGAATCCCGGAAACCGGATCGCCGCCTGACCTGCTAACGTGACAGGCGGTTTTCGTCGTCGATCAAGACGAGGCGCGCCGGAGCCTTATCGCTCCAACGCCACAGGACGAGGTTCAGGTCGTCCGGCGCTGCACCAGATGCGAAACTGCGCACCAGCATGGCGTCAAAGCCCGCCTCAACAAGCCGACGGGCGAACGCCTGCGTCGTCGCCTCGCCGGCCGTCCTCATCTGATCGCGCCATGTCGGGTCCGCCAGCGTCGCGGCATCAATCCCATGTGCTGCCAACGCGGCATCGTCGCGGGTATCGAATACGCGCTCGATTTCGGCTGTGTAGGAGACGAGCGTCGTCGGCTGGAGCGAACCGGCCTGGTTGGCTTCGCGCAACGCCGTCATCACCGACAGCGATGCGTAGAGCGCCGGCGTTCCCTTCAAATTGAAGCGTCCGCCATGGAGTGCGGCGCCCTCACCGGAGAGCGGACTTCGCGCATAGACGGGATTCAGCGCACGAAAGAGCGGCCCGTGATACGCCATCAGGCGTGGACGCCCGCGTC
>JAFKKQ010000232.1 GCA_017304505.1 Hyphomicrobiales bacterium
AAGCGGTGTTCGGAACGTCGGGTTATGCCGCGCGCCAGGGCTTTGGCAAGCGCCCCGCCCTGCTCGTCATCGACGTCAACTATGCCTTCTGCGACGAACGGTCGATGCCGATCCTCGAATCGATCAAGCGTTGGCGCAACTCGTGTGGCGAGGACGCATGGGTTGCGATGCCCTATCTGAAAACCTTGATCGACAAAGCACGCGAGAAAGGTATCCCCGTTATCTACACCACCGGCGTACGGCGCGCCGATAACTGGGACAATGGAAGCTGGAGCTGGAAAAACAACCGCTCTGAGGAAGATCGCAGCAAACGGCCGCACACCAATGTCGATGGCAACGCCATCGTCGCCGAGATCGCGCCCGGCCCGAAAGACATTGTGATCTATAAGCAGAAGCCATCGGGGTTCTTCGGCACCAATATGACGAGCTACCTCACCTTGCTCGGCTGCGACAGCGTGATCATCACCGGAACGACGACATCGGGCTGCGTGCGTGCAACCGTGCTTGATGCCTTCAGCCTCAACTATCGCGTTTCACTTGCGGAGGAAGGCTGCTTCGACCGGTCGCAGGCGAGCCACGCCATTAATCTGTGCGATATGAACGCCAAATACGCCGACGTGGTGAAGACATCGGAAGTATTGGAGTTCTTCGACAGCGTGCCGCCGGGCCAGTACAACCTGCCCGCAGGCGCGCCGGCCGAAGCACACCCCTCCAAACGCTGATCGCCGCGATCAGCGACGACGTCAGGCTTGAGCGCTTGGACGCGCCGACACGTCGGCGTGCCAGCGCTTGAGGTGGGTCAGTGTTTCCGGCACCGCGAGCTTGGCCGGCTTCATAAAATCCACGGCAACCAGGCCGGTGATGTCGGCAACCGTGTAGCGGTCGCCTGCGACATAGCGGCGGTTCCGCAATTCGCCGTCGAGCAGTGCGAGGAAATCCTGTACACGCGGCCGGTTCGCATCGGCCCACGCCGGAACCTGCGGCACCTCCATTGCCTTCATCGCCGGGTGCGAATTACGAAAAATATGGGATACCGGCCCGAGCAGATGAAACTCGATCCGCCGCTCCCACATCTCGATCACGGCAGCCTCCTTGGCGCCGATGCCAAACAACGGCGGCTCGGGGTGCAGCCGCTCAAAATAGCGGCAGATCGCGATTGATTCGGTGAGCACGGTACCGTCGTCGAGTTGCAGCGCCGGCAACCGCTGGAGCGGATTGATGGCGGTGTACTCCGGCGATTTATGTGCCAATGCCCCAAGATCGACCGGCTCGAGCGGAACGTCGAGGCCCTTTTCCGCAAGATAAATCCGCACACGCCGGGGATTCGGCGCCCGGCCCCCGTCGTAGAGCTTCATGTTTCACCCGTCATTAACCGTAGAATTTATGGCGTTCTTTAAGCATGCCCTTAAGGTTTTTACGCAAGTTTAGCGCTTTAGAGCAGTTGGTGACGTTCCGGTGAGCGTAGCAGAAGAACGCGATATTCCCATGCCGAGCGAGAAGCCTCTGGCCAAGCGCCGCAGGCTTGCCGCCCAGCGCGTGCGCGAGGCGCGTGAAAGGCTGACATCCACCACGGGAACCAGTGTCGCCTTCGATTACGAATTGCTGCGCCAGTTTGCCGAGAACCGGCTTTCGGCCTCACTGGTAATCCTGCTCCTCGTTGGCACCGTCGGTTTCCTTTCGAGCCTATGGATCGGTGCGGCGGCAGCCAGCGTATGGACCGCAGCGGTGCTGATGATCCACGCGGTGATCTGCGCCAAGTGTCGCCAGTGGCGTGGACGAAGGCTCCAGCACATTCATGCTGTTCGTGATGTTGCTGGTCGTCGCGGTCTCCAGCATGCTGTCGTCGAGCTTGCCGATCGCCGTGCTCGCAGCGACCGTCCCAGTGACATTCGCCGTCGCGCTCAACTTCGTCCTTCAAGGCGAATTGCATAATTATATTCTCGCCGTCATGGCGATTGCCGCTCAGGGCTACTTCACCCTGCTGGCGCACCGGCTGTATTCGTCGGGCCTTGCGGCGTTGACGGCGCGAGCCGAAAAGGACGCATTGATCGGAGAACTCGAGCAGGCGAAATCATTTTCCGATGACGCACGCCGGCGCGCGGAAGGCGCCAACATCGCAAAGTCGCAGTTCCTCGCCCAAATGAGTCATGAACTGCGCACGCCGCTCAACGCGATCCTCGGTTTCTCGGAGGTCATGAAGGCCGAAGTGTTCGGTCCGCACGAGGTTGCCGCTTACAAAGACTATTCCAACGATATTCACGTCTCCGGCCAGCATCTGCTCAACCTCATCAACGAAATCCTCGACCTGTCACGGATCGAGGCCGGACGCTATGAACTCAACGAAGAGCCTGTGTCGCTCGCCGTCGTCGTCGAGGACTGCCACCACCTGCTCAAGCTTCGCGCGCAGAACCGGGGGATCACTATCCACGAGGTGTTTGAGCCCGAGCTGCCGCGGCTGTGGGGCGATGAGCGGGCGTTGCGCCAGATTTGCCTCAACCTGCTTTCCAATGCGATCAAGTTCACGCCGCCGGGCGGCGAAATCTGGCTCAAGGTCGGCTGGACCGCTTCGGGCGGCCAATACATGAGCGTCAAGGACACCGGCCCCGGCATTCCCGAGGAGGAGATCCCGGTGGTGCTGTCGTCGTTCGGTCAGGGCTCGAATGCCATCAAATCGGCCGAGCAAGGCGCAGGCCTCGGCTTGCCGATCGCCAAGAATCTTGTCGACATGCACAATGGCACTTTCACGCTCAAATCAAAGGTCCGCATCGGCACCGAGCTGATTGCGACCTTCCCGCCCGAGCGCGTGATGGCGGCGCTACCGCCGATATCCGAACCGGCGCCGCCGATCCAACCGCAACCTTCGGAAGGTCGTTCCCGAAGCCGCCGCGGCAGCCAATCATTGTTCCATTTGCGCGGCTAGGTCCCCCTACACAGACGATTGCGTTCCGCACCGGCATGCCTATTTTGGGGCAACATCTCGATTCCGTCATGGCCCCTACGCACACGCCCAGTGAAAA
>JAFKKQ010000233.1 GCA_017304505.1 Hyphomicrobiales bacterium
CGTGCAGTTCGCCGGCACCCCCGGCCGCCACGAGCCCGAGCCGGGGGAAATCGACTACGGTTATCTGTTCAGCCTGCTCGATGAGCTCCGCTATGACGGCTGGGTCGGCGCGGAGTACACGCCCCGCGGCGGCACGCTCGAAGGCCTAGGTTGGCTGAAGAAGTGGAGCACCCGCAGCAAGACTTGATCTGCCGCGATCTCAGCTGGCAAAGCGATCCCGGTCATGCGGCCGCGTGAGATCGACCACCGGCCCGACCGGCACGATACCGTTGCCGCCGACCGGCCCGGCCTTGCTGTAGACGCCACGCTTCATGCCCGCGATGTCGCACGCCGCTGCGATACCCGGCGTCTGGTAAAGCTCGCGCAAAAAGCCTGAGAGATTAGGGTATTCGTCCAGCCTCCGCAGGTTGCACTTGTAGGCGACGTAATAGATCGCATCGAACCGCACGAGACTGGGAAACAGCCGCCAGTCCGCCTCCGTGATCCGATTGCCGACGAGATAGCGTTGCCGCGATAGCCGCTCCTCCAGCCAATCGAGCGTCGCGAACAGCCCGTCATACGCCTCGTCGTAGGCTTGCTGCGACTTGGCAAATCCGGCGCGGTACACGCCGTTGTTGACGTTGCGATAGACACGTTCGTTGACCGCGTCGATCTCCGCGCGCAGGGCCGGCGGATAGTAATCGGCGCGGTTGCCGGTGATGCCGTCGAACGCGCTGTTGAGCATCCGGATGATTTCCGACGACTCGTTGTTGACGATACGCCGGGTCTTTTTGTCCCACAGCATCGGTACCGTGACCTTGCCGGTGTAGTCCGGATTGCTCGCGGTATAGGCCTCGTGCAGGTAGTGGACGCCGTTGACCTTGTCGGGGACGCAGTCCGGGTAGCGTGGGTCGTCCTCGTAGGTCCAGCCTTCGGTGCGCAGGCCCGGAATGGAGTAGGCGACCGAGATGATGCCCTCGAGGCCCTTCAGCGCACGATAGATCAGCGTGCGATGCGCCCAGGGGCAGCCATGCGCGACGTAGAGATGGTAGCGGCCGGCTTCGGCCTTGAAGCCCGACGAGCCGTCGGCGGTGACGCGGCTGCGAAAGCTGCTGTCGACGCGCTTGAACTGCCCGGTTTCGCTGGTTTCCTGCGGCAGTTCGCCGTCCGTCCATTTGCCGTCGATCAAGACACCCATTGCCGCTGCTCCTTGGATCGGCTCCCGCATCCCTGCCACGTCTCGGTTCGGGCGGCAACGCATGGCGCTGCACGCCGGGTTCGCGCCCACAAGGAGGCTGACTGGCACGGACCATTGGCGGTCACCAATATGCAACCAATAGTACCATAGATGTCACAGCGCTCCGAAATGGAGGTTGTAGTGCCAAGTAAGGCTCGTCAGTTCCTTCTTGGTCTGCGATGGATTGAGAATCATTCAGCTTGGGTTGGGAGAGTTGCATAATGAAGCAGGCAGTTGTTCGGGGGGCGCTTTCCGTATTTCTGGGGGCGGCGTTTCCCGCGATGGCAGCGGCGGCAGATCTGCCGGTCAAAGCGCCGATGCGGGCGACTATGGTTTCCGTTTCCGACTGGACCGGCGCCTATGTCGGCATTGTTGGCGGCTATGCCTGGGGGCGGGGTCATTTCGTGGGGACTGGCACCGGTGCAGGATCGGTCAACAACGTGTCCATGCCTGGCGGCATGATCGGCGGGCGCATCGGTTACGACTTCAACATCAATCCGAATCTCGTCCTTGGCGGTGTTGCCGAGGTCTCCTGGGCCGACCTCAGCGGG
>JAFKKQ010000134.1 GCA_017304505.1 Hyphomicrobiales bacterium
GCGATGGTCATGAACAGCCGGTCGGTCACGTCCGGGGTGTCGGACGGCCTCGGCTTGACGTTCGGATCGGGCGGGCTGAGCGAAGGCCACACGAAGCTGAGGTCGATGCGGGCCTGGTTGCCGCTGCGGCGCTGCGCCTTGAAGCGAATGGCGGCCGGAGGCACGTTAAACAACACGTTGCCGATGGTGATGGGCAGGGCGGGGGCATCGGGCGACACCGGAGCTTGTGCTGGCCATAGCATGTAGACGACGGGCGCAGCCGCGAGGGCGGTTGCGGCCAGACCCAGCGCCGTCACCAGCGCCCGGGCGAGCACCCCACTGCTTCGCTGCCTGCGCACCACGGTTGCCACATGAGCCATAGCCATTCCCCGTTACGAATCGCGGCGCTTATCGAACCGCGTATCCGTTAACCTTTTCTTAAGCATGAACTGGCGGACGGCACCGCGATCTGGAAGGAATCCGGCTCCGGTGTTGTGTTGGGGCTTCGCCATGTCGCCCGAAGGTCTTGTCCTTGGATTGGTCTGGTCGGATTCGGCGCGGTCGCTGCTGGATCTCGCCATCGGATTTGCGGTCGCTGGTATGCTGTCGAGCGGCTACCAGCTCTTGACGCTGCGGCCGCCCAGCTTCCATCTGCTCAACATTGAACGTAATCGCGCTCTCGCTGCCGTGGCGTTCCTGCTGTTTGCCGCACCGTTCATTATCGTCAACATCACCATTCGCGGCGGGCACATGCGGGGCAGCAACTTCGGCTTTGCCGCGATGGCCGCGGTGGTGGCCGGCTTCTGGAGCCTGATGTCCGGTACCCTCGTGGTGATGACGCTTCAGGCAGTCGGACGCCTCGTCGCGTAAGTCGCTCGCATCGTTCTTCCGAACGTGGCAGGTTCACCGGCCACTGGAGGACAACGATGCCGATCTACGAACTCGATGGCGAAGCTCCGGAATTTCCGGCCGATGGCCGATATTGGGTCGCTGAAACTGCGGTGTTGATCGGTCGGGTGCGCCTTAAGAGCCACGCCAGCGTTTGGTTTGGCGCGGTGCTGCGCGGCGACAATGAATGGATCGAACTCGGCGAGCGTTCGCAGATTCAGGATAACGCCACGCTGCACACCGATCCGGGCTTTCCGATGACCATCGGAAGCAACTGCGTGATCGGCCACAAAGTGATGCTGCATGGCTGCATGGTCGGCGACAACAGCCTGATCGGGATGGGTGCGATCGTGCTCAACGGCGCCAAGATTGGCAAAAACTCGCTGGTCGGCGCGGGTGCGCTGGTGACCGAGGGCAAGAGTTTTCCGGATAGTTCGCTGATCGTCGGCTCGCCTGCGCGCGCCATTCGCACGCTCGACGAGCGCATGACCAAGATGATCGCTGCCGGCGCCGACATCTATGTCAAGCGCTGGCAGCAATATACCAAGGGTCTGAAGCGGATCGGCTGACCGGCTTACGCGGCCGCCTTCGTGCTCTTGACCTGCGGGACGGCGCGGAAGGCGATAGCGAGCCTGTTCCACGCGTTGATGGTGACGATGGCAGCCGTCAGGTCCACCAACTCCTTTTCGGAAAAGTGACGGCGGGCCTCCTCGTAGACGTCATCGGGGACGTGGCCGTTGGTGATGAGCGTGACGGCTTCAACCCATCCGAGCGCAGCACGCTCGCGGTCGGTGAAAACCGGAGCTTCGCGCCACGCATTCAGCAGATGCATGCGCTCATCGGTTTCGCCTTGCTTGCGCGCGTCGTTGGTGTGCATGACGAGGCAGAACGCGCAGCCATTGATCTGCGACGAACGGATTTTCACGAGTTCGAGCAGTGATTTCTCAAGGCTGGTTTGGTCCACATAGGCCTGCAGTCCGGCCATTGCTTTGTACGCGCCTGGACTGGCCTTTATCGCATCGAGCCTGCTTTGCATCTCTGTCTCCTGTGTTCTGTGTGCGGCCCCGCCCGCGACGAACCGTATTATGCTTTTGCGGCGATTTCTCGCAGCGGCAGCCATGCTTGAGACGCGGTTGTGGCTGTCTGAAAAAGGGTGCGGCCGGTGTTGGGGACACCGGCCGCGCGCGAACCCGGTCTGGGGACGGGGAGGGGTGGGGACGTGACCGGACTCGCGTATTCCTCTCGTTTCAGCGCGTCGGCGCGGCGGCGGTCGCGAATGCCGGCCGCGGGGTGCCGAGCGCAACCCAGACGTTGGGGTTGCTCTGCGACTGGCGTTTGACGAAGCGATAGCCGGTGTCCGACCACAGTAGGATTTCCGGCTCCTGGTTATCGAGGATGAAGTCGCCCCGGTCGGTTGCGACTGTGAGCACGGCGTGGCCGTCGCCCTTCTTGTCGCGTACCACGGTGACGAGCAATGCCTCGCGCGGCCATCCGGCTTTGATCAGCATCCGGCGCTTGAGCAACACGTAGTCTTCGCAGTCGCCCTTGCCGTCGTCGGGGTAGGACCAGCGTTCGAGTACGCCCCAATGGTCCATGTCCGTTTCGGGCTGGATGGTGTCGTTGACCCAACGGTTGATGCGAACCAGATCTTTCCAGACCTTGGTCGTGAGTACGATATCGCGTGGTTCCACCGAGTTCTGGGGGCATTCCTTCGGGTTGTCGTTGCAGAACTCGACCCAGCCGATAGGCGCGCGTGTCGTGGCCCCGATCGACACGTAGGTCAGTTGCTCCGACGCTGCCCGCGCTCCTGCGCTGGAAACGATCATTATGGCGGCCGCGATTGCGGCACAGAACATGGCACTCGGCTTCAACAACATTGACGCGACCCCATCCCGTCTTGTTGGGGTCGTATTTCCCACAAAGCTTTTGGTGTGCCGCTAATCCAGCGAAGTGCTTTTAAAGTAAATCAGAATAGTTATTGAGATAAATACCGAGATTATTCTTCGAATATTTGCCTAAAATTCTAAATAATACGAATTGAATAAAATTGTATCTTTAACTATGCGTCTGCAGCCAAAGCGGTGCAAAGGCGAAATCATGCCGAAGGCGCGTTAACGCCGCTGCGATGTCAGACTGATTGGCAGACGAGCACAGTGGCGCGATCCGCACGGCCGGCAAGGGTCGCCGGGCGGCATCGGGCAACGCGGCGTTTACTGTGCAGTGGCGTTGTCTTCGACCGAGTCCGGATGCTGAAGCCGGGTGAACTCGATCGCAAAGCCTTCTTCGAGGTGGCGCACCACCCGACCCGGAATTCGTCCGAGTGTGACGTGGCTGCCGATTTCAGGACGGGACTGGGTGGCGATGCCTGCGCCCGACAGCGAAAGGTCGATGATCCGCACGCCGACGTGGCTCCCATTCGGCAGGGCCAGCAGGGCGCCCGCCGCCCGTGGCACGAAACGGCCGTGGCGGCGGTCTTCCGGCAGGTTGAGAATGCTGCGGTTGGCAAGCCAGGTGAGCTGGGCGGCGAGCTTGTCGCGCTTGCGCGCGGTCGCCAGGATGGTCATGGCAAAGCCGTTCTCGAGATGGCGGGCGACGGTGCCTTCAAGGCGGCCGAGGTGATCGACATAGGCAATCACGCGCTCGCCGACATTGCCCATCACGGGAGCGATCAGAGCCATGCCACCGGGCGACATGTTCACGACCTGGCAGGGATATTCGTGGCGGTTTGCCAGCATGTAGCGGCCCAACAGATTGACGCTGACGCGCTGATGGCGCCGCCGTTCCTGGGCATGCGGCAGCATGTGCGGTTTGGTTTGAAGCAGCGCCATGCAGCGGCGAATCCCGAGCCGATTAATTCCTGGAAACACTATTCACGCATCGTTAACGGCACGTTAGCCGCCGACATGGCTAATAACGCCGGTTCATGCGGCCGCTGTGAGAGGCCGCGTGCAATCGGGGGGCTGGGGCGGCTATTCCGTTAGTCCGCCGTCGTAGACGGTCAAGCCGTACCTGATCCGCCCCGGCGCGGCCTGGAAGCGGGGCGCCGGTGCCTCGTCCCATCCGCCAACATGGCGGAATATCCCGAGCTCCAGCGGGCCGATCGCTTTTGCGCGCAGCCAATACGGTGTCGTCAGCGGGACGAGCGCTCCCAGCACCCGGGCATTGGTGCCGGTGCCGGAGCGATAGGCCAACGGCAGCAGCAGCATCTCCAGTTTGACCGGAAGCAATGCATCGCTTGCGGGTGCACCGATGGCGCTTGCGACCACGCCGAGCTTCTCCTCGACAACGACGGTGAGCAATTCGGCAAGCGTGTCATGACTGGATTGCCTCCAGAGATTGAAAATGCTTTCACCCTTCAATTCGCGACCGAACAGGGCGCAAATGCGCGTGCCGGCGAGCCGGAACAGTTGATCGGTGCCGGACGCTTCAAGCATGAATGTATCGCCCAGGATGCGGCGGATCGCGCCGGGCTCGATGTCGATCCGCTCCGGAGCAAGGCGCGCACCACGGCGTTCGTTCCAATAGTCGAACAGCTCACGATTGGATGAGTGTTTCATTTTGCGCTCATGCGTTCCGGCGTCGTGCGCTTCTGTCCCTCAGCGGGACAGGGCGGCCACGCGCGTGCGCGGCTGAAGGGAATCGAGCATGGGGCGTGCCGGGGGCGGGCTTGCGCGGCGGCGTTTGCCGTTAAAGTTACCTCCAGCCCGCTGTTGGCGAGTGACAGGTGCGGACGTAGGCTCGCGCCGTTGGTTTGAGGGGGAGAGCGGGGGGCGTGACTGCACAAGGGAGGGCTTGGTCCTGAAGGGCCGAGCCTTCCCTTTTTCTTTGTTTGATTGCCGGGCCGCTCTCGCTTACTGACTGCTGATGCCGTGCGCCGATGCCGCTGTCGGCGTCGTTGGGGCTGTCGGCGATTTTGTCAGGAGTTTTCTTGGATAAGCCGCGCGAGCCGATCCTCAACATTCCCCCGGTTATCGTCGCGGTGCTGCTGGTGCTTGGCCTCGTGCACGCGGTGCGCGTGCTGTTGCTGCCGGACGATATCGACCGGATCTTGGTGTGGAGCCTGGCATTCGTGCCGGCGCGCTACGACGCCAGTGTGTTGACCGACGGGATCCTGCCGGGTGGGTGGGGCGCCGAGGTCTGGACCTTCGTGACCTACGCGCTGCTTCATGCCGATCTGACTCACATCGGCTTCAACGCGATCTGGTTTCTCGCCTTTGCGAGCCCGGTGGCGAGGCGGTTCGGCGCGGTGCGGTTTCTCATCTTTTTCGTGGTGACTATCGTGGCCGGCGCCGTGGCCTATCTCCTCGTCCATGCCGGCGAGCTTGCGCCGATGATCGGCGCATCGGCGGGGATTTCCGGCATGATGGGCGCCTCGGCGCGCTTTGCGTTCGAGCCGGGCGGATCGCTCGATATGCGCCGCCGCGATCGCAGCGACGCCGACCGGGTTCCCGCAGCGCCCCTTGGCGTCGCCCTGCGCAATCCACGGGTCGTGACTTTCCTTGCGGTCTGGTTCGGGCTGAACCTGTTGTTCGGGCTGGGCTCGCTGTCGTTTGTCGACAGCGGCCAGGCGATTGCCTGGGAGGCCCATGTCGGGGGATTCCTGGCCGGCCTGCTGTTGTTTTCGGTTTTCGACCCCGTCGAGCGGGTGCCGGCTGCTGAAAGCAAGCAACCCCCAGACTTTCCGCCGGAGCCGTCCTCCGACGACCGTCCGACTTTTCATTAAAAGTCGGGCTTCGCCGTCTCCGCATGGCTGCCCCGCGACGACACGCGGCAGGAACCCTGACCCAGTTGGCGGATTGAGGCTTTACCGTTTGGAACGTCCAGCGACCCCCCAAGCGGGGAACCTGAGCGCTCGACGGGATAGGGAGGCGACCCATGACCGTTAAGGCCATCCTTGCCGCGAAGGGCGGCGAGGTCGTTACCATCGAACCCACGACAACTCTGGCGGAGGCCGTCAAGCTCCTGGCCGCGCGTGGGATCGGCGCGCTGGTTGTGACTGGCGCCGACCGGCGCGTCACCGGCATTGTATCGGAGCGCGACATCGTTCGTGCGCTGGCGGCCCACGGCTCAGCCGCGCTTGACTTGCCGTTGACCGAGGTCATGACCCGTAAGGTGATGACGTGCAGCGCGTCCGACACGATCAGTTCACTGATGGAACGGATGACGCAGGGTAAATTCCGCCACTTGCCGGTGATCGAGCAGGGTCAACTCGATGGCATCGTATCCATCGGCGACGTGGTGAAGCATCGGCTCCACGAAATGGAACGCGAGCAGTCGGCGCTGCGCGATTACATCCAGACGGCCTGACGACACACGAAACGTTCTCAGCCGCGCTCGCACTACGGCGATCGCTGCGCCAATGCCGCGATCGCATCCTCGATGAGGTCGAGTTCGCGCTCGGTGGCGCGCACGCCGGCCTCAATGGCATCTCCAGCACGGTGGAAGTCGAACCAGCCGATCTGTCCGAGCCGCGGATTGATCGAAACGTCCGGGGGATCGCCGGCCAGTCGCGCACGCGTGATACGATCCTGCATGATATTGAACGCATCCGCCATCACGGTCGGGATGCCGGGGCGCCGGCCGTTGCCGACGAATTGCCGTTTCAGAGTGCGCTCGATGCCGAACAAGGCGCGCAGGGCGCCAGGGCTTTCTTCTTGATCGGAGGAAGCGTCTTCGGACGGTTGAAGGTCACCGCCGGCCATAATGGTGCCGCGGCCGAACATGTCGACGCTGAGGTTCACGGCGATGACGATGCGTGCACCGAGCACGCGCGCCGCGGAAACCGGCACCGGATTGACCAGCGCGCCATCGACCAGCCACCGGCCCGCCAGCGCCACCGGCGGGAAAATGCCCGGCAAGGCATAGGAGGCGCGCAACGCATCCGACAACCGGCCGCGCGTCAGCCAGATTTCGTGTCCGGTATCGATCTCGGTGGTGACGGCGGCGAAGCGGACAGGAAGCGCTTCGATCGAAACATCGCCGAGCTTTTCCTCGAGCCGCGTTCCGAGACGCCCGCCGCCGATCAGCCCGCCGCCGGTGAGGCTGATGTCGAGATAGCTGAGGATGCCCCGGCGGGTGAGGCTGCGAGCCCATTCCTCCAATCCGTCGAGTTGTCCGGCGGCTTGGCAGCCGCCGACCACGGCGCCGATCGATGTGCCGACGATGATATCGGGCACGATATTGTGCGCGAGCAGCGTGCGGATCACGCCGATATGGGAAAAGCCGCGTGCGCCGCCGCTCCCGAGCGCGAGTGCGATGCTCGGGCGCGGGGCCGATGTCGGTTCGGGTGACTGCGGTGTTGCGTGGACGCTGCGCTCACCGTTGCGCTGGCCCTGATCGTCGAGAACCAAATGTCCCTCCTGGCGCAATCATCGCGCCGAGGCGGCAGCGACACAAGAGAAGGTGGGCTGGCGACAACCCTGCCGGAGCGGCGTGACACAAATACGGCGGCGTCAGCGCCTCTCAGAGCCGATGCCGGTTTCAGTCGGCGCTGAAGCGCGTGACGATCTGGTCGAGCGGCGGCCGTGGCCGGTCTTCGACCGGTTTGGCCGGCCTGCCGATGTGGACGAAACCGGCGATGCGCTCATCCGGCCGGACGCCAAGCGCCTCGAGCACCTGCCGATCGTAGGCGTACCATTCGGTCAACCAGCTTGCGGCGAAGCCAAGCGCGTAAGCGGCAAACACCAAGCTGGTGGCGGCGGCGCCGGCCGAAAGAACCTGCTCCCACTCGGGGATTTTCACATGCGGCGCGGCGCGGCTCACGACCGCGACCACCAGCGGCGCACGGGCCAGGCGTTGGCGCTCGCGCTCGATCTGCTCCGGTGTGGCATCCGGCTTTTTGAGGCGGAACGCCGTGGCGATGGCGTCGCCGGCCTTGAGCCGGGCGTCGCCTTCGAACACGATGAAGCGCCACGGTACGAGCCTGCCGTGATCGGGGACGCGCGACGCAACGGTCAGCAGCGTCGACAACTCGGCCGCGGTGGGAGCCGGGCCGGCGAGCTCGATCGGCTTGATCGAGCGTCGGGAGGTGAGGAGATCGAGAGCCTCTGGCATCGCGGAGGTGCGCGTAGCATAGAGCTGAGGTTCAGACAAATTGAGACGCTCTAAGCTGGTTGCGGATAGCGGCTTGAAATCGCCGCGATTTCAGCCGAAAACGAGCCATCATGGTGAGCCTGAGCTTGCTTCGTCTCCCGGCGTGGTGTCGTTCTTTGCCGGCCGTGCTGGTGTTCTGTGCGCTCGCGGTGGCGCCGGCGCTGGCGCAGTCGCCATTCACCATGCCGCCTCCGCCGCCACCGCAGGCCCCTGCGAATATACGGCAGGGCGAGGGCGCAATCGTCGCAATGGCTCGTTACGGCCACGACGGTGCCGCCATCAACGGTGGATTGCATTGGCGCGTCTACGCCAGCAAGCCGGATCCGACCGGCGCCTTCCGTCTGCTCAAGGAGGACTACGGCGCGCAGCCGACCTTCGTGCTGCCGGCCGGCGGCTATGTCGTGCATGTCTCGTTCGGGCTCGCGAGTGCGGCAAAGTCCGTCCATGTCGGCAAAGAAACGACGCGCGAGGTGTTCGAGATTCCAGCCGGCGGCCTACGAATGGAAGGTCGTGTCGGCAACACGAAAATCCCGACCGGACAGATTTCGTTCGATATCTACAAGGGCAGCCAGTTTGAGCCGGGCGACCGTCGCCCGATCGTATCGAGCGTACTGACCGGCGATATCGTTCTGGTGCCGGAGGGTACCTATTACATCCTCTCCAAGTACGGCGACGGCAACGCCGTCGTGCGATCCGATATCCGCGTGACCGCCGGCAAGCTCACAGACGTCACCATCACGCACCGCGCTGCGGCGATCATGTTCAAGCTGGTCAGCAAGCGCGGCGGCGAGGCGCTGGCCAACACCGATTGGGCGGTGCTGTCGCCCGCAGGCGATACCATCACCGAAACGAAAGGTGCGTTTCCGCGTGTGATCCTCGCCGAGGGCGAATACAAGATCATCGCCCGCAATGACAATAGGGTTTACCAGCAGGACTTGAAGGTGATCCCCGGTGTCGATGGCGAGATCGAGGTCCTGGCGCGATAGGCCGCGCCGCGGCGATCACGCCACTTGCCTCATCCGTCGTAGGTCCGGCGGCACGGACTCCTCGGCGAGCGCCTTGAGCGCGGCGTCGAGCGGCATCACCTGCTGGCCCTCCTTGCCGAGCCTGCGGATCGACACCAGACGTTCGGCTGCTTCCTTCTTGCCGACCACCAGCAGCACCGGAACCTTCGCCAGCGAGTGCTCGCGGACCTTGTAGTTGATTTTCTCGTTGCGAAGATCGTCTTCGACGCGAAGTCCCGCCCGCCGCGCCTGGGCAACCACCTCGCGTGCGTAATCGTCGGCCTCCGAAACGATGGTGGTGACCACTGCCTGCACCGGGGCCAGCCAAAGCGGCAGATGTCCTGCGTAGTTCTCGAGCAGGATGCCGAGAAAGCGCTCCATCGAGCCGCAGATGGCGCGGTGGATCATCACCGGCGGCTTCTTGCTGCCATCGGCGGCAATGTAGAAAGCTTCGAACCGCTCCGGCAAATTGAAATCGACTTGCGTGGTGCCACATTGCCAGTCCCGGCCAATGGCGTCGCGCAACACATACTCGAACTTCGGCCCGTAGAACGCGCCTTCGCCCGGATTGATCGCGGTTTTGATGCGGTTGTTGCTCTGTGCAATCTGCTTGAGCACGTTGTGCATGATGCCTTCGGCATGATCCCAGGCGGCATCCGAGCCGACGCGCTTCTCCGGCCGGGTGGAGAGCTTCACCGTCAGGTCGCCTTCGAATCCGAAGTCGGCGTAAGTGGTGAGGATCAGGTCGTTGATCTTCAGACACTCCTCGGCCATCTGCTCTTCGGTGCAGAACACGTGGGCGTCGTCCTGTGTAAACGCGCGCACGCGCATCAGCCCGTGCAGCGCGCCGGACGGCTCATAGCGATGCACTACGCCGAATTCGGCCATGCGCAACGGCAGTTCGCGATAGGAGCGCAAGCCATGCTTGAAGATTTGGATGTGACCGGGGCAATTCATCGGCTTGATGGCAAAGATGCGCGGGTCTTCGGTTTCCTCTCCGGCCGACTGCGCCATGAACATGTTCTCGCGGAACCAGCCCCAGTGGCCCGACGTCTCCCATAGTGATTTGTCGAGCAGTTGCGGCGCGTTGACCTCGCGATAGTCGCCTTTGAGGCGTCGGCGCATGTAGGCAACAATCTCCTGGAAGATCGTCCAGCCGTTGGCGTGCCAGAACACGGTGCCGGGACCTTCCTCCTGGAAATGGAACAGGTCCATCTCCCGGCCGAGCTTACGGTGGTCGCGCTTCTCGGCTTCTTCGAGCTGATGCAGATAAGCATCGAGCTCGTCCTGCTTGGCGAAGGCCGTGCCGTAGATGCGGGTCAGCATCGGGTTGTTGCTGTCGCCGCGCCAATAGGCGCCCGCGACCTTCTGCAGCCTGAAGGCATTGCCGATCTTGCCCGTCGAGGTCATGTGCGGGCCGCGGCAGAGATCGAACCAGTCGCCCTGGTGATAGATTTTCAGTTGTTCACCCGGCGGGATGGCGTCCACCAGTTCAACCTTGAAAGTCTCGCCCTTCTCCTTGAACACGCGCTTGGCTTCGTCGCGCGGCCAGACTTCCTTGGTAAAGGGTTTGTCGCGCGCAATGATCTCGCGCATCTTCTTCTCGATGACCGGCAGGTCTTCCGACGTGAACGGCTGGTTGCGGTAGAAGTCGTAGAAGAAACCGTTCTCGATCACCGGGCCGATGGTGACCTGCGTGCCGGGCCAGAGCGACTGCACCGCTTCGGCCATCACGTGGGCGGCATCGTGCCGGATCAACTCCAGCGCGCGCGGGTCCTCGCGCGAGATAAATTCGATCCTGGCATCCTTCTCGATGGGATCGGCCAAATCGGCGAGCTTGCCGTCGAGCGCCATTGCGACTGTGCGCT
>JAFKKQ010000234.1 GCA_017304505.1 Hyphomicrobiales bacterium
CGGTCGCCGGCCACGACCGCCAAGGGCCGCCCGGTGCGACGGGCGAAGCTGTCGCCGAAGAACTGCCCGAGCTCTTTCGCCGGACGGTCGACCTGCAGGTCGACGGCAACGGTCCATGCCTGGACCACAATCGCCAGCGCGACAAGCAGCGGCGGCAGCACAAGCAACGCAGCCCACACATAGCCGATCGCGTACTGATAGCCGATCCTGATCCGGTCGCCGGCCGCGACGACGACAACAAGGCCCGACAGCACCACCAGTGGAACGGCGATGAAATTCTGCGGCCTGTGGCTGAACAGCGCGAACAGGCCCATCGCGACAACCGGTATCAGCGCAAATACGTAAACGAACACGCGCGCGGCCGGGTCGAGCGGCGCACGCGCAATCTCGGGCGCACCATCCTGCGTGGCGGTCGCAGGGCTGCGCCCAAGCACAATCAGGATGCCCATGCCGGCGTGGCTCGCGGCCACGGCCAGCACCAGCCAGCCCCAACTGCGCAGGTTGTCGATCACCGCCGTAAGGTCAATCAGCCGCGTGCCGCCACCGAGATCGAGCCAGATCAAATACGGAAACAGCACCGTGACGGCGACCAGCCCGGCAAGCCAGGGCCCCACCGTCTCAAGCCGGGCGCGGCCGAATTGGGTCGACAGCATGTAGACGACAAGCAGTCCGATCAGGATCAGCCCGGCATAGGTGGTAAGCAGGAGAAGGCCCGCCTCAAGACCCGCGGCGAGCCAGTACCGCCAGTCGTCGCGCTGTGCCGCGAGCCAGGTGTGCAGCAGCACCAAGGCCCACAATGGCGCAGCCAGGATCGCCGGCCCGAACTCCGGCGTCGGCGCCGAGAACACCGCAACGCCGGCCAGCAGCAACACCGCCATCACGGCATGAGCCTCGCCGACGATGGCCCGGCCCAGCGCCAGCACTGCCCAGAACGTCGCGACAATGCAGAGTTGCGACAGCAGATAGACGCCGAATATCCCGGCGGCCCGATAGACAATTTCGGCGAGCCAGAATGCGAGTGGCGGGCCGAATTCGGTGCCGACCTGGAATTCGTGCCCAACCGCCAGGACGATGGGAAGCTCGCCGGGCGGCGCCGAATAGAACAGCATCGGCACCAGGGTCCACAGCGTGGCCTGCAGGACGGCCATCGCCCAGAACAACGTCAGCGGCCGGGTGCGCAGCAGCTCAACGAACAACGAAATGGACAACATAACAACGGGGCCCCCGAGCGGCCGGCGCCCCGACCGGCGCCGCCATCCCTGCTGCCGTAACGGCGGTTCACGTCCGAAATTCGGCCTTCCCGCTCCCGACTATACAGGAACCCCGGCCGGGTGAAGCCAAACCGCGGCCGGTTACGGTTCCGAGACCGGCAGCGGCAAGGCTACGGCGTTCACTGCGGCGTCCGCTTCAACGGTCACCGAAGTTTCACTGTAGAATGCGGCGACGGGGGCAAACGAGCGGCGATGGTGGATGGTTGGGCCGAGACGGTTCAACGCCCTGACATGCTCCGGAACGCTGTAGCCCATGTGGCGCTCGAAACCGTAGCCAGGATGCGCCACGCCGAGCCGCGCCATCAGGCGGTCCCGCGTGACCTTGGCCACGATCGAAGCGGCGGCGATCGACGACACCAGGGCATCGCCGGAAATCACCGCCTCGCAGTCGCAGCCGCAGTCGATCCGGTCGCGCCCATCGACGAACACCAGCTTGGGCCGCACCGGCAGCGCCTTGACCGCACGGGCCAGCGCCCAGAGCG
>JAFKKQ010000320.1 GCA_017304505.1 Hyphomicrobiales bacterium
CGCAACTATCAGGACTTCCTGATCGTCGACGTCGATTCGCATCATTACGAGAACCAGCACTACGCCGAGGTGTTCGAGTACATCGAAAACCCGGTGATCCGGAACGAAGCGCTGGAAGGCGCGGGCCGCAGAGTGGGCTGGCTCAACAGCCAGGTCGGCTATCAGAACACCGGCGGCCGCATCCACCGCCAGAAGTTCCGCGGCAAGGAAAAGGCCAGGCCCGGCAAGCACGCCGACATCATGCTCACGCTCGACTGGATGGATGCGATGGGCGTGGACTATTGCTGCATGTTCCCGACGCCGATGCTGTTCTTAGGATTGCATCCGCAGGTCGAGGTCGAGGCGGCGATGTGCGACGCCTACAACGCCTGGCTCTGCGAGCGCATCCTGGCCAACGAGCCGCGCATCGTGTCGATGCTTTATCTTCCGTTCAACGACCCCGAGGCGGCCTACAAGACGGTCAAGAAGTTCGGCGACAAGAAGGGCGTGGTCGGCTTCATGGTGACCTCGCCGCGCTACCGGCCGGTGCATGATAACGCCTACATGAAGACCTACGCGCTGCTCGAGGAGATGGGCAAGCCGATCTCGTTCCACGCCGCCTATAGCTGGGACGACCGCTCGCTGCAGATGACCAACCGCTTCATCTCGGTGCACGCGCTCGGCTTCATGTGGTTCAACATGATCCACATGACCAACTGGGTCATCAACGGCCTGCCGGTGCGCTTCCCCAAGCTCAAGGTGATGTGGATCGAGAGCGGGCTGACCTGGGCCTCGGGCCTGATGCAGCGGCTCGACCATTCCTTCATGATGCGCACATCCGATGCGCCGCTGCTGCGCGAAAAGCCCAGCCACTACATGCGGCAGATGTTCTATTCGACCCAGCCGATGGAAATCCCCGAAGACAAGTCGGTGATGGAAGCGACCTTCAAGATGATCAACGCGGAGACGCAGTTGGTTTGGTCGTCGGACTATCCGCACTGGGACTTCGACCTGCCCTCGACGATCTATGACCTGCCGTTCCTCAACGAAACCAGCAAGCGCAACATTCTCGGCGCCAACGCCGCGCGGCTGTTCGGCCTCGACCTCAAGCCGGTGAAGCGGATTCTATAAAGAAACGCGGGATACTCGACACAAATACCGCTGTCATCATCCGTGAAGGCGGACGATCCAGTCATCACCCACATCGAACAGGCGGCTTCTTAGCGGCGACGTGGCCGATTACGGGATGCCCCACCTTCGCGGGGCATGACGCCTTCCATTGTGGCAATGTCCACGGGCACTTCATCTACTGGCTATGCGCGATGCCGGCCTTCTCAACCACCTTGCCCCAGCGGACGATCTCGGAATTGACGAACTTGCGCAATTCGTCCGGCGGCGGCGAGATTTGCGGAATCGCGCCCTCGTTGCTGAGCAGCTCCTGCACGTCGGGCTCGGCCATCACCGCGCGGATCTCCTTGGACAGCTTGTCGACAATCTCCTTGGGCACGCCGGCCGTGGTGCTGATCGTGTGCCACGACGAGGTGTTGTAGTTCGGCATCCCCACCTCGGCGAGCGGCGGCACGTTCGGCAGCGCCTTGACCCGCTCCGCCGTGGTCACGCCAAGCGCACGCACCTTGCCGCCGTCGATCAGCCCTTTGGCCGGCGGCACGTCGCTGAACATGAATTGCACGTGGCCGGCGACCACATCCTGCAACGCCGGCGCGGTGCCTTTGTACGGCACATGAACCACGTTGAGGCCGAACATGGTCTTGAACATTTCGGCGTTGAGGTGATGGATCGTCCCCGGCCCGACCGATGCAAACGACAGCTTGCCGGGCTTCGACTTGGCGAGCTTCACCAGATCGTCAACCGAGTGCACCGGCAGGTCCGGATTGACCACCAGCACGTAAGGCACGCGCGCGATCAGCGCGATGGGGATAAGATCCTTGTGCGGATCGTAAGGCAGATTCTTACGCACCGAATAGTTGATGGCGAGGATGGTGCTCGACGCCATCATCACGGTGTAACCGTCAGGCGCGGCGCGCACCACAAGCATGGCGCCGATCACGCCGCCTCCTCCGGGCTTGTTCTCGATGACGAACGGCTTGCCCATGCGCTCTTCGAGCTTCTGCCCGATCAGGCGCGCGAACAGGCTGGTGGAGCCGCCGGCCGCGAAGGGCACGATGAAGTTGACCGGACGATTGGGGTAGTCCTGCACCTGCGCGAATGCGCGAGCGGGCACAAACGCGGTCAACATGCAGCCGATCAAGGCTGCCGTTCGGATAGCCTTCATTGCGCAACTCCCGGTTTGGCGAAGCGGTACAACCACCACGCTACCACGATCGGGAACCGGGGAAATCGGGGTTCCACCGGAACGTTGCGATGCAACGGGCGTTATTGCGCCGCCACCGAGAGGCCGTTGAAATAAGGCGGGGTTTGATGATGCGCATGTACAGTCCGGAAGAATTGGACGTAATGGCGGAGGCTTACATCCGGGCGCTGGAGCAGGTGCCTCGCGAACTGTCTTCAATCGAAATCACGCAGCGGCTGGTCCGGGAAATCGGCAACGCCATCGCCGACGGCGTGCGCGACGAGGACGAACTCGCAAACGTCGCGCTGCAGCGGGCCCACATCGGTGCTTCAAAACCACGCCGCGCGCCCGCCGCAAACCGCGTGCCGGCCGACCTCGATAAAAAACCGAACAGGGCGATGTCGGGATGGATAAACGCCTCGGCCTGATCGCGGGCCTGTTCATGGCCGGATTGGCCGGTGCGTCCCCTGGCTGGGCTCAAACGGATCAGCCCGAACTGGAAGCCTGTCGGTCGACCGGTCTGCTCGCGCTGCAGGAGCAAAACCCGTCGATCAAGGATATCTGGCTCGACCTCGACGGAATGTCGGTCGCCAAAGCCAACACCAAAATCGAGAATACGCCGATCAGGACAATCGTGATCGGCGATGCTTACCTGACGAAGGGGCAAAAGGACACCCGCCGAACGTTCCTCTGCCTGATCGGCGAAAAGGGGAAGGTCCTGCTGACGTTCTTTACCGAAAAATAGCCCGATCTTCTTTCATATGGCCGCGACCTTGAGGCGGCGTGTACCACTTCGAAAGCATGACCGATTCAGGTGAACCGATCATGCTCTTGAATCCGGCCCAGCCCCACGCGATCGGGTACGCGGTCGGAGCAGCGATCAGCCCCCAATCTTGATGCCCGCGGCCTTGGCAACTCCGCTCCATTTGTCGATCTCGCTGCGGATAAAGGCCGCGAACGCGTCCGGCGTGTCGCCCACCAAAGTGGCTCCCTGACTGGAGAGCTTCTCCTGCACCGCGTGGTCTTTCATTGCTTCCACCGCAGCCTTGTTGAGTTTTGCGACGACATCCGGCGGCGTGGCCGCGGGCGCGACCATGCCGTACCAATTTTCCGCCCGCACCTCGGGAAGACCGACCTCCGCCGTGGTTGGGACATCCGGGAGTGTGGGCACGCGCGTCTTGCTGCCGACCGCGATCGGCCGCAGCTTCCCCGTCTTCACCTGCGGCAGCAGCACCGGCAGATCGAGAAACACCATCTGCACCTGCTGGCCCAAAAGATCGTTCACGGCCGGCGCCGCGCCGCGATACGGCACGTGAACGATGTTGATCTTGGCGCTGATCTTCAGCAGTTCGCCGGCCAGATGCGGCATGCTGCCCGGCCCCGACGATGCGAAGTTGAGCTGCCCGGGCTTCGCCTTGGCGAGCGCGATCAACTCGCTCATCGACTTGGCCGGGACACTGGTGGCGACAACGAGCAGCTCCGGAACCGTAGCCACCAGCGTCACCGGCTTCAGATCCTTGAGCGAGTCGTAAGGCAGCTTCTGCTGCATGCTCGTGCTGATGGCGAGCGCGCCGGCGCTGGTGATGGCGATGGTGTATCCATCCGGGCTTGCCTTGGCGACGGCATCCGTGCCGAGAACGCCGCCGGCGCCGCCACGGTTGTCGATCAGAACCGGCTGCCCCAGAATTTCAGACATCTTCTGCCCGACGACGCGCGCAATGATGTCGTTCGGTCCGCCCGGCGGAAACGGAACGATCAACTTGATCGGCTTGTTCGGAAATCCCTGCGCCACAGCCTCCGCCGGGGCCATCACGACGAGAGCCGCGAACAGGCATTTGAGGAACGCTTGCATGGACCGCTGCATGTATCGCTGCATGTATCGCTGCATGGGGCCGCCTCCCTTTTTTGTTTGAATCCCGATCGTCCGGATGCGGGTCCGGCGACCTCAATGGCATACGTCGTGTCTCCGTCCGCGCTCAGGGATGAGCACGCGCCCCGACGCAGAATGGGCAGAAGGTGCATTTTAGGGACCGGTCCAGGTTTGACAAAAACCTTTGCGGAACACAATGCTATGCCGCAACGGCATAGGTTCTCGCAATGGACCTCAAGGAAATCGGCTATTTCGCGCAGGTCGCCCGCGCCGGGAGTTTCATTCGCGCTGCGGAAGAATTGCGGATCGCACAACCGGCGCTGAGCCGGAAGATCCGCAAGCTGGAGCGCGATCTCGGCGTCGATCTGCTTGTCAGGCACGGCCGCGGCGTTCGTCTGACGACGGCCGGCGCGCTGTTCCTCAAAAATGCCGATGCCATCAACGATCTGGTGCGCCAGACCAAGGAGCAAGTCTCTCCTAAGGAAGCGGCGGCCTCGGGTCACGTTGCCTTTGGCGTTCCTCCCGCGGCCGGCCTGCTTCTCACGCCCCCGGTGATCGAGCGGTTTCGATCCGACTGGCCCAATGTCGCCCTGCACGTCCGCGAAGGCGTCAGCAGTTCGCTGCAAGAGTGGATCCTGGATAAGCGCCTCGACGTGGCGGTCCTTTACAATCCGCCCGCGCTGCAAGCCCTGGACATCACCCCCGTCCTGACCGAGCGAATGGTCATCGTCGGCCCTCCCAGGGCGGAGCGAAACCGAAGCAGGCGTCTTGCGGTGATGAGAGTTGCCGATCTGCCGAGCCTCCCGATGATCATGCCGAGCCAGCCCCACAACAATCGGCATCTGCTGGAGCGCGCCGCCGACCTCCAAGGGGTGCGGCTCAAGATCGCCCTCGAGGTCGACAGCGTGGCGTTCACCAAGGCTCTCATCAAGCGCGGGCTTGGTTACACCATGCTCGCCTATGCGGCGGTCCATGAGGAGGTGAAGCGCGGCGAGTTGACGGCATACGCCATCGAGCAGCCGGCCATCACGTCGAAACTCGCGATTGCGTTCTCCCGCGAAACGCAGCCATCGCGATTTGCCCTCGAACTGACACGGGTGCTGCGGACGACGATCCTCGACCTGGTTTCGCGGGGGATTTGGGCAAAGGCTGTCAAAATCTGACCGGCGATCTGCGCCATCCCGACGTCACGTCTCTCGTTCCACCGTCGCCTTCATCCGGTCGGTCTGAATCGGTGCTTTCGAACGGTCGCCCCCGCCGATCTTGCCGATGACGTAAACGATGGAGATGCCGACCAGCGCTCCGGCATCCTTGAAAAACACATCTTCAATATGCGCATGCCGGCTCGAGGGGATGAGCTGGAGCAGCTCAAAAATCCCGATCGCACAGAACAAAAGACAGAACACCAGCGGCAGCCGCCGAGGATAGGCGAGCGCAAATGCGGCGCCGACGACACAGAGAGCGGCAAACCGTTCGACGTTTGGCGGCAGATGCGTCTCCGGCCGGAACATGATCGGCGCATCGGTGAAAACGAATATCGCGAGCAGCAATCCCCAGGCGAGGACACGGAAAACGGTCGATCTCATGCGATCTGTATAGCGGGTAATCGCACACCCGACATCCGATATGACGTTTTGGTGAAGGGCTTTCGTCCGCCGGCCGAACACAATGACGGGAACGCTGCGCTGGGAGACTTCCAGATGCCTCGGACGGGGTCCTCCGATAAGGAAGGTGGGCTCTGCCGCTCCGCACGGCAGCAAACCGCACGGGCCGCGTGGAAAGTCATCCCTTCTGCCGCTGACTTTGCGAGGCCGGGCGATGCCAAGATCGGCCTTGCGGACGGACATTGCGGATCGGGCTTGTGGAGCTTGGCCGCGATTTGCGGGGCGTTGGTAGCGGGGAGTGGGATCGAACCACCGACCTACGGATTATGATTCCGCCGCTCTAACCATCTGAGCTACCCCGCCACAACCGAAAGCCGACGATGTGGGCGCCCCGGCGGGGCCACATCTAGGGCATCTCGGGCGCCATTCCAAGAGCGAATACAGCAGCGAACGCGACCGGACCCGAGTTGTACAGCCGGCCGAAAGCCGGGAAAGCCACCCGGGCTGGGTCAGGCCCGAGACCTGACCCAGCCAACGGAACAAATCTGGAACCGGGGCCGTGCCGCGCTCTGGAGATGCCGCCGCCCCCGCACCGAACGCGACAGTATCGCGCATCAAAGATGGCGACGACTTTTGCCCTTCACCGCTGTTCCAAAGGAACAACACAAGGCACGTGCCGTTGCCCATCCACGTGACGACAACACGCCGGCGATCGCGGTCGCCGCCATCGAAACCACAACCGTCCAACAATCACAGACAACCGGAACGGAGTTCCCCATGCACAAGGAGTCGAAGAAGCTGGACGTGTTATTCCACGACACCCTCAAGGACATCTATTACGCGGAGAAGAAAATTCTGGCGGCCCTGCCGAAGATGGCCAAGGCCACCCATACCGACGAACTCCGCGCCGCGTTCGAGAAGCATGAAACCCAGACCGAACGCCATGTCGCGCGGCTCGAAGAGGTGTTCGAGATGATCGAGGCAAAGCCGGTCGGCAAGAAGTGCGCGGCGATCGAGGGGATCATCGAGGAAGGCCAGGAGATCATGAAAGAGTACAAGGGCTCCCCTGCCCTTGATGCCGGCCTGCTCGCCGCCGCGCAATCGGTCGAGCATTACGAGATCTCACGCTACGGCACGCTTCGCACCTGGGCCGAGGAGCTTGGCCTCGACGATGCCGCCGGGCTGCTGAGGGAAACTCTCGACGAAGAAAAAGAAACCGACGAAGCGCTGACCGACCTTGCCGAAACGCTGGTGAATCAGGAGGCGCAGGAACAAGCCGCGGCTTGACGCGATGTCGAACCGGCACCTCGCCGCTGCATGCCGCGACGGCGGCGGGGTGTTGCATTCTTATTTCGGCTGAAGGTTGGGGTCGCCCCCAGGTGCGCCTGGCGGCGGAATCACCGGCGTTTTGCCCCCGCCCGGAGCCGGCGCCTTGATGTCCGGATCGATGTCCGGTGGACAGATCACGCCGTCGCTGCGGGCCAGCTTGTCGCTGAGATTGCCGCCCGATCCGGTCGTGGCATCGGGCAGTTTCGGCGTTGGCGTGTCGGGTGAATGAAGGTGCGTGTCTGCGCCCGGCGCGCAGGCCGGATCGCGGGCTCCTGCGTTGCCGGTTTGCGCAGCGGCAGGCGTCACTCCCGCCAACATCAGAGAGATCGCGGCCGCGCCGATCGTTCTTGTCCCCGTCATTGTGGCCTCCGGGCTCGCTCCTTGGCGTGCATTTCGTTCGGGTCGAACCGCAACTCCGCCCATTCCCACGCAAGCGGGGACGAGCGGACGTCGCGCGCCATTCCATACGAATGGAGCGTGCTTCAGAGGGAAACGCGGGGGCGATGCGACAGGTTCCGCGCGCATTCAGATCGGCGGCTGTTGAGACCGGTGCTTGTTAAGACCGGTGCTTGGCGAAGCGGATCAGCGAGAAATGCCCAAGCGGCGGCATCGGGCGGCGTTCGATCAGCGACATGCCATCGCGCTCGGCCCAGTTCGCAAGCCGCGCCCAGGGAAACTCCGGGCTCCAGCCGAGCTTGCGCGCCACCGGGGAGAAACCCTGCTCGAACGCACGACGCAGGCCGCTTTCGGCGCCGAGGTGATTGACCAGGATGATCTCGCCGCCCGGTTTGAGCACGCGCACGAATTCATCGAGCGTCGCCTCGGGATCGGGCACCGCGGTGATGACGTATTGCGCGACGACAACGTCGAACGACGCATCGGGCACCGCGAGATGCTGGGCGTCCATCACCGCCAGCGCCTCGACGTTGGTGAGTCCGTGCTCGGCAACACGCTCCTTCGCCCGCTGCAGCATCGGCGCGCAGATATCGACGCCCACCAGCCGGTTGTGGCGATTGTAGCTGAGCAGCGAGATGCCGGTGCCGACGCCGACCTCAAGGATGCGGCCACCGGCCGAACCGACGTGACTCTCCACGGCCTCGATCGCGGCCACGCGGCCACGCTCGAACACCGCGCCGAACACCAGGTCATAGACCGGCGCCCAGCGTGCGTAGGCCCTCTCGATCGTATTGCGGTCGAGCGCCGCCCCCATACCGCCCCTCACACCTTTTGACACCGCGATGCCGTGTCAGGCGGCCCTCGCCGCTGCGACAGCCGCGCGTATGAAACCGCCGCCCAGCACGCGGGCCTGGCCCTGCGCGCTGTCGTAGAACACACACGCCTGACCCGGCGATACGCCGTCTTCGCCTTGGACCAGTTCGATCTCGTAGCCGCCCGCGCCCGCCGACAGGAACGCCGCCTGCGGCGCCCGGGTGGAGCGAACCTTGACGAACACTTCGAGGCGGCCGGCGTCGAGCACGCGATCGAGCATGCCGTCACCGATCCAGTTGACGTCGCGCAACGCGATGCGCCGCACCGTCAACGCCTCGCGCGGGCCGACCACGACACGCTGCGTTGCCGCATCGAGCGCCACCACGTAGAGCGGTGACGCTCCCGCGATCTTGAGGCCGCGCCGCTGGCCCACCGTGAAATGGATGATGCCGTCGTGGCGCCCCAGCACCTTGCCGTCGAGATCGACGATATCGCCGGCGGTTGCGGCATCCGGCTTCAGCCGTTCGATCAGGTCGGTGTAACGGCCCGTCGGCACGAAGCAGATGTCCTGGCTGTCGTGCTTGTCGGCAACGGCGAGGCCGAACTGACGCGCCAGCGCCCGCGTCTGGGCCTTGCCCAGATCGCCGAGCGGAAAGCGCAGATGTTCAAGCTGCGCGCCGGTGGTGCCGAACAGGAAATAGCTCTGGTCGCGCTCCTCTTCCTTCGCGCGATAGAGCGCACGGCTGCCGTCCGGCATCGCCCGCGAGGCGACGTAGTGGCCGGTCGCCAGCACCTCGGCGTTCAGCTCGCGCGCCGTGTCCAGCAGGTCCTTGAACTTGATCGCCATGTTGCAATCGACGCACGGCACCGGCGTCTCGCCCGCGACGTAACTCGCGGCGAAGCGATCGATCACCGCTTCCTTGAAGCGGTGCTCGTAATCGAGAACGTAATGCGGAATGCCGATCCTATCGGCCACCATGCGGGCATCGTGGATATCATTCCCGGCGCAGCAGGCGCCCTTGCGATGGATCGCGGCGCCGTGATCGTAAAGCTGCAGCGTCACGCCCACCACGTCGTAGCCTTCGGCCTTGAGCAACGCGGCGGTCACCGAGGAATCGACGCCGCCGGACATGGCAACGACAACCCGGGTATCCTGCGGGCGTCCTTCAAGGTCCAAACTGTTAAGCATTGCAGCCGCGGCTTTCGCCGCGCTCCTTCATTCCCAGGCTCAGGGCTACGCTCATTACTATAGGGACCCGCCGCCCCGACGCAATGTAAGGACTGGGCGGGCCGGCCCGGCAATTGTTGCCGGTGGAGCCCACGGCCCAGCCGCAAACCCACTCGGGTCCATATCCTAACAGGTTGAATATACTCATCATTTCAAAAATCGCACGGTGGCCCGCCGATTGCAGTCCGTAAAAAGACCAATGCGGCCGACCGAGCGCGATCGGCTGTTTCCTTTGCCTGCCGTTGAAATGAGGTCTTCCGTGCCGCGCGTCGCGTCCGAACCGAACGCCATCCTGTCCCCCAATTCCCAGCCCAGCGCCCGAAACCGATCGGACGCCGGTGGCCGGAACTCCGCCGCGCCGTTCGCCAGCCTGCTGGATGGCGCGAATCCGCACGCCGACCGGCCGCACGCATCGTCCGACATCCCCTCGAAACGTCACGACCGGACCGGCCGCGACCGCAATGCGAATCCGGCTGGCTCGACCCAAAGTCATGCCAAAACCGGTCATGACAAGATCGGGGGAAGCGCTCGAACGAAAGACGGCGCTCACAGCCACAACACGAAGTCATCCGACCAGACACCCGCGACCGATGCCGGCGGCACCGGCCAAGCCGAACACGACGAGTCAACCGCACCGAAGACCGGAGAAAATCCGGCTGCGGCCGATGTGTCCGCTGCTGAAAACGCAGCGACGGCAGCGGACGCCCAAACCGCCGAAGCCACTCCCCAAGACGACGCGCAAGACGGCGCGGCCCCACCCGGCAACGATGCGGCAAAGAACGTCCTGCCCGTGGAGCTTACCGAGGCGGCCCAGACCGATACGCCCATCGAGGGCGATCAAGGGGCGAAACCCTCGGGGAAGCGCGGCAAAAATGCCAAAGCCACCGACGGAGCCGATCCATCCGCCGGCGACGGCAAAACGTCCAATCCGGCCGAGGCCGCTCCGATCCAGCCGGACGTTGTTTTCAGCAACGCGGCGCTGGCCGCAGCCTCCGACGCGACGCCGGAAACGGATGCGCTCGCGGCATTGCAATCCGCCGGCCGGCACGCTGCGTCGGCCAAATCCCCCCAACCGCAAAACAGCGGCGACACCGCGCCGGTCGACACGGCGCCTGACCAGCCGAAAGGCATCGCGCCCGCCGATCCCCAAGCGCTGGCCGCTGGGGCCGCGAACGACAAAGACGGTCAGGCACAAGCCAAAATCTCCGGGCCGGCCGAGGCCCGTCTTGCCG
>JAFKKQ010000321.1 GCA_017304505.1 Hyphomicrobiales bacterium
CTTCGGCTCCGGCGATATGGGCAAGCTGCCGGTGATCCGGACACTGGCGACGATGGCGCACGATTGCCGCCGCACCGAGTTGTTCCAGCGCGAATTGCTCGCGGCGCTGCGCATCCTCCAGCGCGGGGACCTGCCGCTGCGCGACTTGGTCGGCGCCTACGCCGGCGAGATCGGCCAGACACAATTCCTGCCGTCGTCCTACATCAAATACGGCGTCGATTTCGACGGCAACGGCCATGTCGATCTGCGCCACAGCGTGCCCGACGTGCTGGCCTCCACCGCCAACCTGCTCAAGGTCAACGGCTGGCGCGCCGGCGCGCCCTTCGGCGAAGGCTCGGCGAACTTCGAGGCCATGCGCGAGTGGAACCGCGCGCTGATCTACCGCAAGACCATCGTGCTGTTCACGGAGCGGCTGCAGGGCCGCTGAGAAAGGCTCCAGAAATCGACGATTTTGGTCGCAAATCTCGCGAACATTGGCTACATCGAACCGCCGCAACCGGACGGCTGGGCCGGCCTGTCCCCAGCGCCCGGACCAGACACTCCGACCGCGACCCAGAGACCCCGCCTCCCGATGTCCCCTTCTTCCGCTGGCGCGCTCAAGGAAGCCTTCGACGACATTCGCGAGGCATTTGCCCGAATCCACATCGCCACCATCTTCGGCTGGCAGGATGTCGCGCAACGCTACCGTCGCTCCCGGATCGGGGCCTTCTGGCTGACGATCAACATGGGCGTGATGATCGGCGCGCTCGGCGTCATTTTCGGCACGCTGTTTCGCACCCCGCTGACGGATTTCCTGCCCTTCATTTGCGCCGGCGTCATCATTTGGGGATTCTTGTCGACCTGCATCAACGAAGGCTGTGCATCGTTCATCGAGGCCGGCGGCGTCATCCTGCAGGTGCGGATGCCGCTGTTCATTCACATCATGCGGGTTCTGTGGCGCAACACGATCATCCTTGGACACAACCTGATTATTCTTCCGGTCGTGCTGCTGGCGGTGGGAAAATATCCGGGCATGGCGGTGTTTCTTGTCCTGCCGGGATTCCTGCTCGTGGTCTTCAACGTCGGCTGGATCATGCTGGTGCTGGCTGTGGTGTGCACGCGCTTCCGCGATATGACGCAGGTGGCTCAGAACTTCATGCAGGTTCTATTCTATGCCACACCCATCGTCTGGATGCCGAGCTCGCTCCCTCAATCCAGCGTCAGTTCCGTTCTCGAACTCAACCCATTCTACCATCTCATCTCGCTGGTGCGCGATCCGCTTCTGGGTCAGGTGCCCGAGACGATGGACTGGATGATAGGTGTTGTCCTGGCGATCGTGGGATGGGCGTTTGCGCTCGTCTTCTTCGGTCGTTACCGCCGCCGCGTGCCCTATTGGCTTTGACGTTTCCTCCAGCCTGACGCAGCCCATGCCCCGCATCCAGCTCGATCATGTGACGGTCGAATTTCCGGTGTTCAACGCCGCGACGCGCTCGCTCAAGAACCGGATCCTGAACACTGTCGTCGGCGCTTCGATCGGCAAACGGGACGGCCATGTTGTCGTGCGTGGTCTCGACGATGTCAGCCTGACGATCAGCGACGGCGACCGTATCGGGCTTGTCGGCCACAACGGCGCGGGCAAAACGACGCTGCTGCGACTCTTGTCGGGAATCTATACGCCCACCGTGGGGAGCGCGACGATCGACGGTGAGTGCGTCTCGCTGATCAACACCACGCTCGGAATCGACCCCGAAGCGACCGGGCGGGAGAATATCCGGCTGCGCGCGGCAATGATGGGAATGACGCGTGCGGAAATTCGCGAAAGGTCGGAGGAGATCGCCGAGTTCTCCGGCCTCGGCGAGTTTCTCGACATGCCATTCCGAACTTACTCCACCGGCATGCAGTTGCGCCTCGCCTTTGCCGCCTCGACGTCCATCAGCCCGGAAATCCTCATCATGGACGAGTGGCTGTCCACCGGCGACGAAGACTTTATGGAGAAGGCGAACACGAGGCTGCGCGATATCGTCAGCGCCACCAACATTCTGGTGCTGGCGAGCCATTCGCGTTCTCTGTTGCTGGAGAACTGCCAGCGTGTGATCTGGCTTGAGCACGGCAAGTTCCGCATGGACGGCCCGGCGCGGGAGGTGGCGGATGCTTACTTCCACCGCCCCGAAGCGGCCTCTCTGCGTCCCATCGGCGGCCGCTAACACCACCTAGCTTTCCAAATTATATTTGAGAAAAAGCTATTTCTTGGTAGTCTTGAGGTATGATGCTGGCGGCGGCCCAGCACGCGCTTGATCCAACACGACCGCGTCGGGGATATGGCAATGAGGCGGATTGCCGGGGCTGCACTGGCGACAGCCTTAATCATGGTCGGCACGATGGCCGACGCCGCCACAAGCGATTATCCCAATCGTCCAATCAAAATTGTTGTTCCCTATCCGGCTGGGGGCCCGAGCGACACTGCGGCGCGGATACTAGCCGAGCCGCTGGGCCGCCGCCTCGGTCAACGGGTCGTGGTGGAAAACCGCCCCGGCGGGGCCGGCATGATTGGGACAGAGGCCGCTATCCGCGGTGAGCACGACGGGTACACGCTCCTCATTGGGGGGTTGGCATCCATCGTGCTGCTGCCAGCGGCAAAACCCGGCGAATACGAACCACGCAAGAGCTTGGTCCCGCTTTCGCAGGTTTGGTATTCACCGCAAATTCTGGCGTCACGCCGCAAGCTCGGCTTCCACACAGCGGGCGATCTTGTGGCCTATGCCAAGGCAAACCCGGGCAAGCTGAATTTCGGCTCGGCAGGAACCGGAACGGTGACGCATCTAGCCATCATGCTGCTCAGCAAAGAGGCCGGTATCGACATCACGCACGTGCCGTATCGCAGCACGGCACTCTGGCTGACCGACGCTATGGCAGATCGGATCGATGCTGGATTCGGCGACATCAAAACGTTGCTTCCCCACATCGAATCGAAAGTCATCACCCCGCTAGCCGTCAGCGTACCCGAGCGGGCGCCGCAGCTTCCGCAAGTGCCCACCGTCAATGAATCCGGCCTGCCAGGCGTTCAGACTGAGAACTGGTTCGGCATCATGGCGCTTGCCGACACGCCGCCGGTCATCATCGACCGCCTCAAGGCGGCAATCGGTGCCGCTCAGGCAGATCCAGCCTATGCGGCTGCGCTCGAAAAAGTCGGCGGCACAGCGGGCAAAACCGGCCCCGCCGCCCTGGCAGCCACCATCGAAAATGACGTCAAACGCTTCACGCCCCTCATCCGCGCCATGGCCGAAGAGCCCAAGTAGACGCTGGAAGGCGCACGGGCCAAAGTTGAGCGGCCGAACCGAATGTGTCGCTCCCCGGGTGAGAAAGGTTGCTCGGCCATGATCGCCGCGTGGCCGCTGAGCGCTGGCATTCCAACTTACTGGCTTCGGGCCTTCCTAGATGAATGGCAGAGAAAAGTTCCTTCGAAAGAGCCCTCGGCAAAGAACGCCTTCGATCTGATTTCTGACTGTCTTAACTAAATGACGACGGTCAACCGCCTAGCCGCGCGCGTAACGCCGGTGTAGAGCCAGCGCTGCCGGCTTTCGCCGAATGCACCGGACTCGTCGAACAGCACTACATCGTCCCATTGCGAGCCCTGCGCCTTGTGCACCGTGAGCACGTAGCCGTAGTCGAATTCGTCGTAGCGCTTGCGCAGCGGCCATTCGAGGCCTTCGATGCCGCCGGTGAAGCACTCGGAGCGGACGGAAACTTTGATGCCCTTGCCGGCAAAGCCGTCGTCCGGCTGCAGACGCATCTTGATGATGTCGCGCCGGGTGGATGGCTTCTCCTTCACCGACCAAAGCGCGCCGTTGAACAGGCCCTTGCGCTTGTTGTTGCGCAGGCACACGAGCTTATCGCCGGTTGCCGGCAGCGCGCCGTCGAAGCCGCGCCGCTGGCGCATCCGCATGTTGTAGGCGCGCCGCGTCGCGTTGCGCCCGACGAGGACTTGATCGGCGTCGATCACGCGCTGGCCGTCGAGGGCGTCGCGCGTGACGATGTGCGTTTCGCCGTAAGCGCCGGGCTCGAGATCGCGGCCGGCGCGGATGTCCATCGACAGCCGGACGATCGGATTGTCCTGTGCCTGCCGATGCACCTCGGTCAGCATCGCGTCGGGCTCCGCTTCGGTGAAGAAACCGCCGCCTTGGATCGGCGGAAGTTGCGCCGGATCGCCAAGGACCAGGAGCGGCACGCCAAACGACATCAGGTCCCGCCCGAGTTCGGCGTCGACCATCGAGCATTCGTCGATCACGATCAGCGCCGCCTTCGACGCCGGCGCGTCGTCCCACAGATCGAAACTCGGAATCTCTTCGCCGCTTTCGCGCGTTTTGTAGATCAGGCTGTGGATGGTGGAGGCGCGCTCGCAGCCTTTGCTGCGCATCACCAGCGCAGCCTTGCCGGTAAACGCCGCGAACAAAACCTTGCCGTCGACCGCGGCCGCAAGATGCCGCGCCAACGTCGTCTTGCCGGTTCCGGCATAGCCGAACAGGCGGAAGACCTGGGGCGTGCCGCCCCGCCCCGGCCTGGATTTGAGCCAGGCGGCGACGGCGCTGAGAGCGGCATCCTGATGAGGGGTGAAAACAGTCATGGCGAGCCGCGTATGAGCCAAGAAACGATCTTATCTTAGGAACAAATAGAGAACAATAGCATTACCTCAGCCGTCGAAAGGAAGGCTGCGCGGGCGCGGCCTCATGACGGCATAGACACCTGATCGGCCCGACGCCAGCCAACCCAGGATTCTGGATGATTACGCACCACCGTTTCAAGCTGGTCCCGATACGCCGAGGCCACTGCCAGTAGCACCTCGGTCTCTGGCTGCTCTCTCGAAACGTCCAGGGGCGGGGCGAAAACCACCTCGAACGAATCCCGTCTCTCGCTCTCGCCCAGCACAAAAACCGGAATAACGGCGGCGCCGGATTTCCGCGCGAGCCGAAGAGCGCCGGCTGCGAGCTTGATGCGGCCGCCAAGAAACGGCAGATCGGCCAGCGCGCGACCCTCGTGGGCACTGGCCATCACCGAAACGAGACCGCCTGCGCGGAGCACATCCAGGAGCCGTGTGGTCGCGCGCTCGGGATTCATCCGGTCGAACACAACTCGTTCGGCGAGATAAGCGCATTCGAATTTGATGCGCAACGGATTGAGAAACCGAATCCCGAATGCTGAAGTGGTGAAACCATGCTGTGGCCGACTCAGATGGACGAGGCGGCGGCCGGCGCGCGCCAGCGCAAGCTTGCTGACATCACCAGCACTGATGAAGTCAGAGATCCACAAGACGACACCCCGACCTTGTGCCTGGATAGCGTCAAGCCCTGCCAAGCCTTTACACGCAACGTTGACGTCGGGTGTCAACAACAGACCGCGGACAACATCCAAATAACTTGCGAACCTGCCAGCATAGAGTTTTCGGACGGCACGCGCAGCCGCCACATCGGACATGTTGACCATCCGTACGATACGCAAACGTGCAGGCAGAGCTCGACTTGCCCAACCGCTGAACAGCGATGCGAAGGTGCAGACCTTCCAGCGGTATACGCGAGGCAGCGGCGCGACCAGCAGCCCGACGCACAGCCAGATTGCGATTCCGAGGTCGCCCCACATGATCAGAGAGCGCTTCGATTTGCGCAGCGGCCGCCAAGTCAACTCGGCTCCGGCGACGCCAGCGTGGTTGCTGTCCACCGCCGTCACTCCCGTCTCCACTTATTGCGGATTCGCACGTCAGCTTGATCCAGCTTCGCCGTGGCGCTCACCCGCTTGCCGTCGAGCACACGATAACGGACGGCCAGAACCGGCAGACGGTAGGCGGGCGCATGCGCAGTGTAGCGGAGGATCAAATCCCAGTCCTCGAGCGAACCCAGAGCTTCGTCGAATGCTCCGAAGCGATCGATGAGATGCCGCCGATGGATAAAAGTGCTCATCCCGATAAAATTACTGGCCAGCAACCGGTTGCGGTCGAAAGGCTCGAACAGTATCCGCTCTCCGGGCCGATGGACATCTGTGATCATCGCGCCATAGGCGCAATCGACTTCCGGTTGCGCCCCAAACAGCGCGACGGCAGCGGAGAGGTAGCCGGGATACCAGACATTATCGCTGTCGAGATAAGCAACAAGCGCTCCTCTCGCGATACTCAACGCATGATTTCGGGCCGCGCATTGTCCAACATGCGGCCGCGGGACATAGCGGATGCGGCTATCGGTTGCGAAGGCTGCCATGACCTCGGCTGTGTTGTCAGTGCTGCCATCGTCAACGACGATCAATTCCCAATCGGAAAAGCGTTGCGCCTGCACGCTACGGACGGCCGCACCGATCAGATCGGCACGATCCCATGTCGGCATCACGACGGTGACGGAAGGGGACGGGAACGGATTGCCGTTACTGCTGGTGCTCAAAAACTCAGGATGTTCGAGCAAAAGCAATTCCAGCGTCGCGAGCCTGCGACTCCACGCAGGTTCGTCGTTCCTCGGCTTTTCGCACAAGCTGCAGAGAAACGAGCGAGAAAGGCGCCACCCAGCCCGAAGCATGATTCTCTCAGAAACTGATTTTCACCGCCCGGGGATCATACACTAGCTTGCCTCACCACTTGCTGCGACGCCGTGGCGCAAGCGGCGCCAGCCAGTGATGATAAGGCCCGCCGACGTCAGCAGCCACGCGGCGAGCGCGATCCACACCATCACCCGCGATAGTGCGGCAAGCAGCGTCATATCGGCAGCATGCGACAACCGCAGGCTTGCCAGCGCATACATGCCGAGCGGAAACACCAGGCTCCAGAACAGCGGCGTATAGGTGAGCGGCAGACGGTGCACGCCGTGCGTCCAAACGCCGAATACGACGAGCAGCGGAATCCACCACGTCGCCCACGCCCACATGATCAGCGTGACACTGTCGATGAACGGCCGCATGGCCTGCAGGAACGGCACCGGCGCGTCGGTAAGGATGATCAGCGCGCCGGCATTGGTGCTGATCGCCGCGGCCCCCATCACCACCCAGAGCATCGGCGTGATATGCTGCGGCTGCACGTCCGAGAAGAACAGGCGCTGTGCGAACAGCACGATGAAGATGGCGTAAAGCACGACGCCGACGCCCCACAGCATGTGCCCGAAGATCATCACATAGGGCGCCGCCGCGCCGAGATTCGGCGCGACAACGATGCCGTGGATCGCCACCGCCTCCGTCGCGACGATGGCGATCAGCCAGCCGCCGAAAATGATGTCGGCGCGCGACGCCGTGTTGAAGAAGATCAGAATGGCAAAGCTGAGATAGATCAGCAGCAGCCAGACGCTCAGCGCGCCGATCCACATCACGAGCGCCATGGTGGTGAAACCGCGCAGGTCCAAACCCACGCCAAGCACGTCGGTCGCGGCAACCAGGGTGAAAAACGCGAACACCAGCCGCGGCTCGGTGAGATCGCGCCAGACCGCGCGCGGGAAACAGGCGATGCGGACGAGCGTCATGGCAAGCAGCACGCCATAGGCGACGGCGTTGATCGCCAGCAGTGCGTCCGAGATGCCGCGCTGGCCTTCGAAGAACATCGCATTGGCGATGATGCCGGTTGCCATCACCAGCGCGAAATAGCCCGGGTAGAGCGCGGCCACGCCGTCCCGGCACCAATCCCGCCAATGCGATGCGGACGGAGCGTGCGAGGCAGACATGAGCGTGTGTCCTGGGTCGGCAGGAGGGGCGCGCGGCGCGCCCACCGATCTAGCGGCCCCCACGCAATTGTCAAACGGCAGGGCGCCAAGACCGCTTGTCCATCCCCGAGCGCCTGTGGCCCTTGGCGAAACGGCACGCGCGGAACAGGCGCGGACCGGGCTTTCCCGCGGCAACCTAGCGGCACGTCCTCATTCCAGCGGATGGAACGCCGCACCGGAGAGGACATCGGCGGCGCCGACAAGGCGCAGCAGCGACGGCGTGTTGCGCGAGAAGTAGCGCCACGCCGCGGCATAGTCGTCGCCGAAGCGCCGCCACGTCTGCACCCTGTCGCGCGGGCGAAGCCACCGGGCAGAGGGAGGCGCGGCACGCACCTCCACCGGCACCTTGCGGACGACGCCGCAGCCATAGTCAGTGTCGACCGTGAGATAGCGCAGGTCCGCGCGGCCCAGCACGAAATCGAGATAAGCTTTGTAAGTGACGCCACACCATGAACCGGGCGTGAACTCAGGCCGCGCCAGCGATTCATCCGGCGGCAGGCAATCGTGCACCACCAGTGCGCCGCCGGGCTCAAGCATGGTGAAGGCTTCGGCGATGTCGCGATACGACTGCTCGTAGCCGTGATAGGGGTCGACCAGCATAATGTCGAAACGCACGCCTTCGGCTGCGATGGCAGTAAGCGCCGGCGAAATGTCGAGGCCGGCGCAGGCGTAGTCGATCGGCTGGCCGTCGGAGAAATCGGGCGGCAGATTGTAGAGCAGCCGCCTGCACACGGCGAGGCGGCCACGTTTGATCTCGTGGTGATAGAGCCCGGTGGTCGAGGTGGCGATCTCAAGATAGCGGCTGTAGCCGAAACGATCCATCAGGCGATGGACGATGTCCATCTTGCCGAGCGCCGGGCTTTCCGCCGATCGCTGCGGCGAGCGCCAGAAAGGGACGAACATTGCTAAAGCGCGGCCACGCCGCACCGGCACCAATCCCACCAATGCGATGCGGACGGAGCGTGCGAGGCAGACATGAGCGTGTGTCCCGGATTGGCAGGAGGGAGCGCGCGGCGCGCCCATCGATCTAGCGGTCCCAACGCAATTGTCAAACGCCGTCGGCGCGTCTGCCATCCCAAAAAGCAGCGCAAATCCCTTTGACAGCGCGGCGCCGAGCGCCGACAAGCCCCCATGGCAAAAAAACCCGGCACCAATCCCAAGGGCGAGTTCGTGTTTTTCGATGTCGTCTACGAGGACGGCTCGCAGCGCTCCAACCGGCGCGTGCCGGCCGATCTGCTCGGCGGCCTTGACAAGGACGAGCCCGCACGCGGCTTCATCATCGAACAGGATCGCGAGATCGCGGAAAAATCCGGCCGTGCTCCGCTCGCGATCAAGAGCCTGAGCCGCGCGGGCGGGAAGAAGAAATAGCCCGCGCGCAACAGTGAAAGGGCGGGTGCCCGGCCCACCGCCAAACCACGAAACGAAATCAAACCAAAAGGCCCTCCCGCAAGGGAGGGCCTTTCTTATCGGCGTTCAAGTGTCGGAAGCGCCGACTCTCACCAAAGCTTGTAGTTCACGCCGACCTTGAACACGTGGGCCGTGTCGTTGATGCCCGAGGTCACGGTCCCGGGACCGATAGGAACGACGAAATCGACGTTGTCCCGGCCAAAGTCCATGAAGTTATATTCCGAGAAGCCGGACCAGTGTTCGTTGAACTTGTACTCAACGCCGGCGCCAATCAGGTAGCCGAGGCGAGTTTCGGACGCGGTCGACGAAAATACGCCCGGAATGCCGAAGCCGTAGTCCGCATCCATCCAGACAGCGCCGCCCTTCACGTAAGCCAACGTGCGATCGTTGACGACACCGCCGACGCGACCGGTGATTGATGCGTACCAATTGGCGCTGCCCGAACACGTGAACGTTCCCAAGCAAGGCGAGTCGCCGCTAATGCCGGATCCTGTGAAGGCACCTTCGATACCATAGACCAGCCAGCCGGATTGGACGTTGTAACCGATCTGCCCGCCGCCAATCACGCCGCTCCCCGAGCCATTCGCGATCGCAATGGTAGGACCGCCGATATTAGCGTTAGAATCAGACGTTCCTAGCCCGGCGCCGATGTGCGCGCCGACATAAAAGCCCGTCCATGTGGGAGCGTAGGCATGTGGCGGGGCCTTGTAGACCGATGCCGGCAGATCGGCCGAAAGCGCCGGCGTTGCGGCAAGCGCAAATGCGGCAACCGAAGCGAGTAGAAGTCCACGCGTCATATTGAATTCTCCATTTCCAGGTGCCGCCATTAAGCTCCGATGACATCGTTCAACAAGACGAAGACCGCACGATCTGCACAATGCGCATAAGGTTTCTGTGTGTTGTGACCTGCTTGCAACTATTTGATTATACAGCCGTATTATTGTACCGCGCAGATTTGCTACAACGCGCAAATGAAGTCAAAATGAAGGCGATGATGTCAAAAAAATGCCCCGCCGAAGCAGGGCATCGTCACATTGTTGGATCGCTTTGATGCAGCTCGCCGCCTCGGCTTCAGTTGTCGAGGAACGACCGTAGCTTGCGGCTGCGCGAAGGATGCTTGAGCTTGCGCAGCGCCTTCGCCTCGATCTGACGAATGCGTTCGCGCGTCACGGAGAACTGCTGGCCAACCTCTTCCAGCGTGTGGTCGGTGTTCATGCCGATGCCGAAGCGCATGCGCAGCACGCGCTCCTCGCGCGGCGTGAGCGAGGCGAGCACGCGCGTCGTGGTCTCGCGCAGGTTCGACTGGATCGCGGCGTCGATCGGCAGGATGGCGTTCTTGTCCTCGATGAAATCACCGAGGTGCGAATCCTCCTCGTCGCCGATCGGCGTCTCGAGCGAGAGCGGCTCCTTGGCGATCTTGAGGACCTTGCGCACCTTCTCCAACGGCATGCCGAGCTTTTCGGCCAGCTCTTCCGCTGTCGGCTCCCGGCCGATCTCGTTGAGCATCTGCCGGCTGGTGCGCACGATCTTGTTGATCGTCTCGAGCATGTGCACCGGGATGCGGATGGTGCGCGCCTGGTCGGCGATGCTGCGCGTGATCGCCTGCCGGATCCACCACGTCGCATAGGTCGAGAACTTGT
>JAFKKQ010000146.1 GCA_017304505.1 Hyphomicrobiales bacterium
AACGACTTGTGGTGGCATTTTGCCGAGCATGGCGACGCGTCGCGCTTCCTGCGGGCCAGTCTGGCGGTAGGCGTCATGCTGGGCGCCGTGGCGCTGATGCGCCTGCTGCGGCCAGTGCCGCCGGCCAGTTCCGTGCCGCCCAGCCGCAGCAATCTGCCGGAAGGTTCCGCGCTGGCTCTGACCGGACGCACCGAGGCCTATCTGGCCTTTACCGGCGACAAACGCTTCCTGTGTTCGGAAAGCGGCCGTTCCTTCGTCATGTATCAGGTTCAGGGTCATAGCTGGATCGTGATGGGCGATCCGGTGGGAGACTCCACGGAGTGGAGCGATCTGCTGTGGACCTTGCGGGAAGAAGCCCATTCCTCGCAAGGGCGGCTGCTGCTCTATCAGATCAGCCGCGACGCCTTGCCCCTTGCCATCGACCTCGGCCTGCAGATCGTCAAATATGGCGAGGAGGCGCGCATCGATCTGGCCGAGTTCTCGCTGGATGGCGCCGAAGCGAAATCGCTGCGCTACTCCGTCCGCCGTGCCGAGCGGGAAGGCGCGATCTTCGAAGTCATCCCCGCTGCGCAGGTTCCCGCGATCATGCCGCGTCTGCAAGAAATCTCGGCGGGCTGGCTTAAGGACAAGGGCCACAAGGAAAAGGGCTTCAGCGTCGGCCGTTTCGATCCTGCATACCTGGCCCGGTTCGATTGTGCGATCGTCCGCCAAGGGGATCGGATCGTCGCTTTCGCGAATATCTGGGCCACGCAGAACAAGGCGGAGCTGTCGGTCGATCTGATGCGGCACGATGCCGATCTGCCTTACGGAACGATGGATTTCCTGTTCGCCCATTTGATGGACTGGGGAAAGCGGCAGGGCTTCCACTGGTTCACGCTGGGCATGGCGCCGCTCTCAGGCCTGGAGGCGCGCCGCCTGGCCCCCTTGTGGATGCGCCTTGGCTCGCTGCTCTACGAACATGGCGAGATGCTCTACGGGTTCGAAGGCCTGCGCAGCTACAAGGACAAATTCTCTCCCACCTGGGAACCGCGCTTCATCGCGGGGCCGCAAGGATTGGGCCTGGTGCGCGCGCTGATCGACCTGCAGGCGCTTATTTCCTCGCGGAAATGATCCGCCGCGATCAGAACAGCCGCGTAATCATGTAGAACAGGGCGCCCACTCCCGCGCTGGCCGGGATGGTGATGAACCAGGCGACAATGACGCGGCTGGCAATGTTCCAGCGGACCGCGCTTGCGCGCCGCGCCGCGCCCGTCCCTACGACGCTGCCGGTGATGGCGTGTGTCGTCGAAATCGGGATGCCCATGACGCTCGCCCCGAACACCACGATCGAGCCGGCTGTCGATGCGCAGAAGCCCGAGTGATGATTGAGCTTGGAAAGCTTGCTGCCCATCGTCTTAATAATGCGCCAGCCGCCTGAAAGCGTGCCCAGCGCGATTGCCAGATAGCAGGAAATAACGACCCATTCCGGCACGTAGAAGTCCGGGCCGAGATGGCCGGTAGAGTATAGCAGCACCGCGATCACGCCCATGGTCTTTTGCGCATCGTTGTCGCCGTGGCTGATCGAATAGGCGGCCGAGGAAAGCAGATGCATGCTCTTGAACGAACGCTCCGCATGACGCGGACGGGCGTGCCGGAAAATCCAGCTGGTTATGAGCATCAGCAGCATGGCGATGGCAAAGCCGATCACCGGCGACAGGAAGATCGCCACCACTGTCTTGATCGTGCCGGATGATTCCACCGCTCCC
>JAFKKQ010000147.1 GCA_017304505.1 Hyphomicrobiales bacterium
GGCTGCGTTCTGGCCAATCGTCTGTCGGAGGACCCGCACACTCGAGTCCTGCTGCTCGAGGCTGGGGGCCGCGACCGCAATCCGCTGATCCACATTCCGATCGGGCTCGGCAAAATGCACGAGTATCGGATGCACGATTGGGGTTACGACTCCGAGCCCGATCCTAATCTCAACAATCGCCGCATCGAGGAGATGCGCGGCAAGGTGCTGGGCGGCTCGTCTTCGATCAACGTCATGGCGTTCACGCGCGGCGACGCCGCCGATTACGATCGCTGGGCGCAGAAGGGCGCGCGCGGATGGTCCTATGCCGAGGTGCTGCCCTACTTCAAGCGCGTCGAGAGTTGGCAGGACGGCGAGACGGAGTTCCGCGGCGCGTCCGGCAACATCGGTGTGCAATGGGCAAAGACCCGCGATCCGATGTTCACCGCCTGGATCGAGTCCGCGCGCATGGCCGGGCTTCCGGTGACCGAGGACTACAACAGCCATTCGGCCGTGGGCTTCGGCCGCAGCCAGTATTCCATCCGCGATGGCAAACGCTGCTCGGCCGCGGTCGGCTATCTGCATCCGGCGATGAAGCGCAAGAACCTCGAGGTCGAGGTGCATGCCCATGTCGCCCGCGTCACGATGGACGGCAAGCGCGCCACCGGCGTCGAATATGAGAAGGGCCGGCAGGTCCTGCGCGCCACCGCCGCGCGGGAGGTGATCCTTGCAGGCGGCGCGTTCAACACGCCGCAGCTTCTGATGCTGTCGGGCATCGGCCCGGCCGATCATCTGCGCTCGGTCGGCGTCGAACCGTTGATTGACCTGCCGGTCGGCAAGAACCTGCAGGACCACTTGGCCGTGTTGATGATGTACGCGCGGCCGGATGGCAGCGAATTCCGCGACAACATGCGGTTCGACCGCATCGCGCTCAGCATGCTGCGCGCGCATTTCTTTGGCACTGGGCCGGCGACGACTGTCGGTGCCCGACGTCGAATTCATGTTCCGTGGCGCGCCACCCGAGGCCGCGCTGTGGTTTCCCGGCATCAAGCGGCCTTATGCCGACGGCTTCGGCATCAGGCCGGCGCTGCTGCATCCCGACAGCCGCGGCGAGGTGCTGCTGCGCTCCTCCGACCCCTATGACAAGGTGCGGATCGTTACCAACTTCCTCACCGCGCCCAACGATCTGCCGACCCTGCGCCAGGGGTTCAAGATCGCGCGCGAGGTGGCGGCGCAGAAGCCTCTTGCGCCGTTTCGCGGGGAGGAGAAATCACCCGGCCCGGACGTCAAGACCGATGCCCAGATCGACGCCTGGATCCGCAAGCACGCCGAGACGATCTATCACCCGGTCGGCACCTGTGCTCGGCGCCGAGGCGTTGCGCGTGGTCGATGCCTCGGCCATGCCGGACCTGGTGTCCGCGCACATCAATGCCTGCGTGCTGATGATGGCGGAGAAGGCGTCAGACCTGATCCGCGGCAAGCCGGTGCTCGCGGCGGCGTCTTAGACGCTTGTCATTCCAGGGCGGCCCAACGGGTTCGCGTGCTGCGCACGCGCCCCGGAATGACCGCAGAGAAGTCTAACCTTCAGAGCGTCGCGACCTTCGGCAACACCTCGCGCGAGAACAGCCGCAGCGAGCGCTCGGCCGCTTCGACTGGCATGTTGCCCGGCGTGAAGTGTAACGACACGCTGTCGATGCCGCCGACGCGCGTGTTGTAGCCGTGCAGCATCTCGACGATGTCCGCCGGCGTGCCGATGAAAGCGCTGCCGTTCTCCAATTGCCGCTCGGCGGTTTCGCTCGACACATGGGCGATCAGCTTGTCGTAGCCCGGATAGTCCTTGGTGCTGGCGCCGGTAAGCCACTCCTTCGCCGACTCGGCAAGCCCGCGCAGATGCTGATTGCAAGGGCCGAGCGCGGTCGCCGTCGCCTCCTCGCGTGTCGGCGCGCAGAACATGAAGAACGTGTTCATCACATGGCCGTTGCCGGGATGACCGGCCGCGCGCCAGGCGTCGCGGTAGATGCCGATCAGGCTTCGCATCTTCTCCGGCTCGAGCGGGATCGCCATCACCTTGCAGCCGTTGGTGCCGGCAAACGCGAACGTCTCCGGCGTCGTCGTCGCCGCGATCCAGAACGGCGGGTGCGGGGCCTGCGTCGGGCGCGGCAGCGACGTGACATTCTGGAAACTGTGGAATTCGCCCTTGGCGGAAACGTTCTCACCGCCGAGCAGCGCCGTGATCTGCGACAGCCCCTCGCTGAAGCGGCGGCGGCTTTCGTCGAGGCTGATGCCGAACTGCGCGAACTCGTGCGGCAGGAAGGCACGGGCAAAGCCGACCTCCAGGCGCCCGCCGCTGATGCCGTCGAGCATGCCGATCTCGCCGGCCATCTTCAGCGGATGGTTGAAGGCCGGCAGCACCGCGCCGGTGATGAGCCGCGTATTCCTGGTGCGCATTGCGGCGGCGGTGAGGAACAGCAGCGGATTGGGGCTATAGCCGCCATAAGGTTTGAAATAGTGCTCGACCTGCCGGATGTGCGTCAGGCCCAATTCGTCCGTCAGGCTGCAAAGGTGCATCGCCTCGCGGAAGTATTGCTCCGCCGGCTTCTGCTCGGGCGTGACACAGGGAAAGAAGTTCAATCCGAATTGCATAGGCTGCCGCTCCACTGGCTCAAGAGCTTGTCGCGACCGGCCGCCCCGCGCGCCGGCCGAACAGCACGATGGCCCCGACCGGAAGGATGAAACCGAGCGCCACCACCCAGATCATGAGCGGTCCGAGTTCGGTGTACTGGCCGCGCGTCACCACAAACACGTCGTTAAGATACTTGGTTTGCAACTGCCCAGCCACCAGCGCCAGGTTCATCAGCGATGCCATTAGCGCAAACCACGTCGCGCGATGCCCTGCCGGCGCATAATAGGCGACCAGCGTCAGCAGCGGGATCATGCTGAGTTGCACGAACGGCGAGGACGTTGCGGCGTCGATCAGCGCGATCG
>JAFKKQ010000148.1 GCA_017304505.1 Hyphomicrobiales bacterium
ACATCAAGCGATGTCTTGAACACTTTAAGATCGCGATTGTTGATGCCGATCAGCCGCGAGCGCAGCTTCAGCGCGAGGTCGAGTTCGGCCTCGTTGTGCACTTCAACCAGTGCGTCCATGCCGAAGTCCGTCGCCGCGGATTCCAGTTCGGCCGCGAACGTATCGTCCACCGACGCCATGATGATGAGGATGGCGTCAGCGCCCATCGCGCGGGATTCCGCGATTTGATAGGGCTCGAACATGAAGTACTTGCGCAGCGCAGGCATTGTCGTTGCCGCGCGCGCCGCGGTCAGGAATTCAGGCCGGCCCTGGAACGAGGGTGCATCGGTTAGCACCGACAGGCACGCTGCGCCGCCGCTTTCGTATGCGCGCGCAAGAGAGGGCGGGTCGAAATCGGCGCGGATCAGGCCCGCAGACGGGCTCGCTTTCTTGATTTCGGCGATCAGTGCGTAACCGCCCCCCGCGATCCGCCCCTCGATGGCTTTGAGGAAGCCGCGCGGGGCGGGGGCGCCCTTCGCCTCCGCCTCAACCTCGGCATAGGATCGAGCCCGCTTGGCAGCCGCGATTTCCTCACGCTTATAGGTTTCGATCTTTTTCAGGATGTCGGTCATGATGCATTCGAGACCGCGATCAGCCGGTCAAGCCGACCCTCGGCTTCGCCGGTTTCGATCGAGCGTGCCGCCATCGCGACGCCGTCCTTGAGATCCTTGGCGCGGCCGGACACCACCAGCGCAGCGGCCGCATTGAGCATTGCGATATCGCGATACGGCCCCTTGTCGCCCTTAAGCACGCCCATCAGCGCCTTTGCGTTGGCATCGGCATCGCCGCCGCGCAATGCCTCCGGCTTTGCCCGCGCCAGTCCAACGTCCTCGGGGTTGATCTCAAAGGTGCGCACCTTGCCGTCTTCCAGCGCCGCGACATAGGTCGGACCGGATGTCGTGATCTCGTCGAGGCCGTCCGAGCCGTGCGCGACCCAGACGCATTCGGACCCGAGATTCTTTAGCACTTGCGCCATCGGTTCGATCCATTGGCGCGAAAATACCCCGATCATCTGACGTTTGACGCTTGCGGGATTCGACAGCGGTCCGAGCAGATTAAAGATGGTGCGTGTGCCGAGCTCGACGCGCGTCGGTCCCACGTTCTTGGTCGCCGGATGATGTGTCGGCGCGAACATGAAACCGATACCCGCCTCGCGCACGCAGGTGCCGACCTGTTCCGGCGTCAGCTCGATCTTGACGCCGAGCGAGGTCAGCACGTCCGCCGCACCGGAGCGCGACGACAGTGCGCGGTTGCCATGCTTGGCGACCGGAATGCCGGCGCCGGCGACGATCAGCGCGGCACAGGTCGAGATATTGAACGAACCCGAAGCGTCGCCGCCGGTGCCGACGACATCCACCGCATCGGGCGGCGCATCGACTTTGAGCATCTTGGCCCGCATCGCGCTGACGGCGCCGGTGATCTCCTCAACCGTCTCGCCGCGCACGCGCATTCCCATCAGAAGGCCGCCCATCTGCGATGGTGTCGCGTCTCCCGACATCATGCGATCGAAGGCGTGGGCGGCTTCATCGCGCGTGAGCGCTGCGCCCGAGGCGACCTTGGCGATGAGCCCCTTCAGTTCGTCGCTCACAAATCTCTCCTCAATGCACCGTGGATTTGCGGCGAGCGGCATTCCACTGCGCAGCAAGATCGAGAAAATTCTTCAGCATCAGATGGCCGTGTTCGGAGGCGATGCTTTCCGGAT
>JAFKKQ010000149.1 GCA_017304505.1 Hyphomicrobiales bacterium
CCACTGACAGAAAAGCGAGCGAGTCCGCACCGATGAACTGGCGCATGCCCTCGAGATCGTGGGTGGCGGCGAGCAGCTTCTCGCGCTCGGGCGTGTCGATGCCGTAATAGTCCGGGTGCGTGATCGGTGGCGACGAGATGCGGAAATGCACCTCCTTGGCGCCGGCATCGCGCATCATCTGCACGATCTTGGTCGAGGTGGTGCCGCGCACGATGGAATCGTCCACCAGCACGATGCGCCTGCCGCCGACCACGGCGCGATTGGCACTGTGCTTGAGGCGCACGCCGAGCTGGCGGATCTGCTGCGTCGGCTCGATGAAGGTGCGGCCGACGTAATGGTTGCGGATAATGCCCAGCTCGTAGGGGATGCCGGACGCTTGCGAAAAACCAATCGCGGCCGGCACGCCGGAGTCCGGCACCGGCACGATGACGTCGGCGTCGGCCGGAGATTCCTGCGCCAGCACCGCGCCCATGTTCTTGCGCACGGTGTAGACCGAGCGGCCGCCAACGATGGAATCCGGCCGTGCGAAATAGATGTACTCGAAGATGCAGGGGCGCGGTGCGACCGGCGGGAACGGCTTGTGGGTGTGGGCGCCCTCATCGTCGAACACGATCACTTCGCCATTCTCGATGTCGCGCACGTATTTCGCGCCGATGATGTCGAGCGCGCAGGTTTCCGACGCCAGGATCGGGCAGCCGTCGAGCATACCCATGACCAGCGGCCGGATGCCGAGCGGGTCACGCGCGCCGATCAGCTTCTTGTTGGTCAGGCCGACGAAGGCGTAGGCGCCTTCCAGTTGGCGCAGTCCGTCGATGAAGCGGTCGACGAAACGGGTGCGGCTGGAGCGCGCCACCAGATGCAGGATCACCTCGGTGTCGGTGGTCGATTGCATCATCGCGCCTTCGCGCACGAGCTGGCGGCGGACAGAGAGGCCGTTGGTCAGGTTGCCGTTGTGGCCGATGGCGAAGCCGCCACCGTCAAGCTCGGCGAACAGGGGCTGCACGTTGCGCAGGACCGTTTCGCCGGTGGTGGAATAGCGCACGTGGCCGACGGCGGCGTTGCCGGGCAGGCGGTCGATGACCTCGCGACGGGAGAAGTTGTCGCCGACCAGACCCATGCGGCGCTCGGAATGGAACCGCTTGCCGTCGAAGCTGACGATGCCGGCGGCCTCTTGACCGCGATGCTGCAGGGCGTGGAGGCCGAGCGCGGTGATGGCAGCGGCATCCGGATGGCCGAAGATGCCGAAGACGCCGCATTCCTCGCGCAGCCGGTCGCCGTCAAAATCAAGGGGGGCAGGCCGATCCGTTGGTGCGTGCATCATCGCGATCCTCAAGCTCCAGCCTTGTTCGTTTCTAGCGCCGGGTGGCGTCGATCAACTGCTTCATGTCGTTGCGGTCGGACCGCTGGTATCCCGTCTGCACCGAGCCGGTCACCTCGGGCGAACGGGCATCGGACCGCTGGCCCGGCGGCGGAGCCTCCGGCGGCGGTTCCTGATCTTCGCCACCCTTCGGGCGTTTCTTGAACCACTGGGACAGATAATTATCCATGTCCTGCGGCAACAGGCCCTGCAGCCACTCGCCGGTGTTTTCCAGCACCACGCGCGACTTGGCGTTTTTCACGCCGTCAGGCTGCTTGGCGGGCGGCACCAGCCAGGCGAAGAACAGGAAGGCGACGACCACGATGATCAGGCCGCGCCCGAGCCCGAACAGGAAGCCGAGCGTGCGGTCGAGCGCGCCGA
>JAFKKQ010000322.1 GCA_017304505.1 Hyphomicrobiales bacterium
TGTCAGGCTCGCTGAGCATGCTGGCAAAGCCCTTCATCACGGGGTCATTGCGCTTGTCGCCCTTGAACTCCAGCAACTGCTTGACCAGGTACTCGGGATGCTGGCCGGCCAGCTTGGGCTGCAGCGGGATGGTGGAATTGCCGTCGGCCGCATGGCATGCCGCGCAGACGGCGGTGTAGCTGGCCTCGCCCTTCGCCAGATCGGCCTTGGCCGCCTTCGGCTGAGCCGGGGCAGCAGGTGCCTCGCCAGCGGAGAAAGCGGGAAAGGCGGGGGCTGCAGCAAGAATGGCAGCCGTCAGCAAAGAGGCAAGCAACTTCATATCGAGGGCGTGGTTCTGTTGTTGAAAGCGCAAAATTCGGCGGATTCTACAATGGGGTCCCCTGTGATTGATATCGTCAGGAACCCTGGTTTCGCCCCTGCGCACAGAGGAAAACATATTCCTTGATCGTGGTCACAAACTGGCCACGGATTCGGTACTGAACATATGTTTTTCGCAGCCCAGCATATCGATCTGTGCCAGCGCGGCAATAAGGACTCTACCCATGTGGCGCGCGATACCACACCCGTGCGCGCCAGATTCCGCTTCCCCGTCGCTTCAACCCGCGCCGAAGCGGCTGTCCGCCGCGACGACGGCTGCAAGCGCGCCAAGCATGATGCCGAGGTGCAGCTTGTTGTCGAACCGTGAGCGCACCACCCCCCACATGAAAACGATAACACCGAAATTCCCCATCGACACCGGCTCAAGGAACAGCGACGACACGCGATGGTCGCCGATGAACGGCAACAGATTGCGCCCGCCCTGCGCACCCGCGGGGCGGATGCCGCTCACAAACAGGTCCGAATTCTGGAAAATCTGGTGTGCCTCGATGGTTCCTCGGGCGATGTAATAGTGCGCGACGTTGAACACGCGTACGAACGTCTCAAGCCAAAAGTATTCAAACGCGGCAACGACGAGAACCGTCCCAAGAACGATCGCGACGATGGTATCGACGGCCTTCAGGTTCCGGGTCCGCGTCCCAAGCATGAAAAATGCGATGGGAATCGCCAGGTCGCGGATGATCTTGACGTCGATAGTCTTGTCGGATTCGTCCAGGAACCGGACGGAGGCAAACGACAGGGTCCACATCACCGCGAACCCGATCAACATGAGGTGGACCTGCCCCATCGAGCGGTAGGAAACCAGGAACACCAGCGAAAGGATCAGGGCTTCGCAGCCGACGACATAGATTTCGCTGATATGCAGGACGAGCGTATTGGCGAAGCACAGCACGAGATTGAACGTGACCGCGCCGAACACAAGTGCAAACAGGACAAAAGGCGGGGCTTCGTCCCCGGCCTGAGACAGGTGCGGAGCATAACGCGCCGCTTGCACCCCGCTTGCCGCCATCGCTTTGCTACTCCGGCGCGGCCCGCCCGTTCACGTGCTTCAGCAGGACCGACATCTGCGGACGGTCCGCGCCGTTGACCGGCTGCACGCTGGTGAAATAGGTCGGCGGCCAGAAGCCCGCCGCCCAGTAGGTCCAGCCAAGCCACACGTCACCGTTTTTTTCCATGTCGGCCAGCATGGCGTCGAGCGCTGCCATACATACCGGATCGGATCCCCCGCCGAACTCGCCAAGGAATCCGCGCTTGCGATGGTCGCGCAGCCATTGGGTAAAGCGCTGCAGCGTCGTCACTCCGATCTGCTCGTTCTGGCATTGCGGGTGCGTTCCCGAGTAATTGCTGTCGAGGTACTGATGCGCCTCGAAGGCGTAATTGTTCGCCGGATCGACAACGCCCAACATCGCCTCCGCGTTCGGGGTGCCGTAGCTTTTGCCGAACCAACTGTGCGCGCCGGTCCAGCCGTTGCCGGGAACGAGGATCAGGTTCTTGGCTCCGGTCTGTCGGATCGAGGCGATCGCGGCATTGGCCGCGGCGAGCCACGTTTCGGTCGGCAAGCCCTTGGGCTCGTTCATCAGGCCGAAGATGACTTGCTTATTGTCCTTGAAACGCCCCGCGAGCCGGCGCCACAGGTCGGCCAATGCTTCGGTCGGCACGCTGGCGCTGCCGATCGGCTGGCGCAGATAAGCGGCATAGTTGTGCACGTCGAGAATCACATTCATGCCTCGCGACGTAGCCTGGGATACCACCGTCGCCAAGCGATCAAGCTCGGCGGTGTTCAGATCGGCTCCAAGGGCGGGCTGCATCCGTTCCCAAAGGAAAGGAATGCGAACCGTGTTCATGCCCTTCGCTGAAAAGTGATCGATCGTCGCGGACGTTGGATAGAAGTAATCGGTTCCGGCTTTCCCCGGTAACTTCTTACTGGCGAACTCAGCACCCGCGATATTCACGCCTGTAAAGCGGAGCGGTGTCTGTGCGCGCAACATCGATACCGTCGCGGCAAGCATCGCCGCCACAACAACGGCTCGCGTCACAACTGACTTCATCGGTCGGTGCTGTTCCTTGATGCATCACCTCCTTTGAATTCGCAGCAAACCGGCCACACCACCACACCTCTTCGTCAGCGATTAGCGGCCTCATGCGACCGTAGCAAGGCCGCGAGAGGTCATGATCGTGACATGAGCCGCGCAGGAATCACATTTTGTTTCCGCGGTATCGCGTTGCGATTGAACGCGCATCGTCGCCTTAAAACGTCCAAACAATTTCTGAAGAGAACCCATTCAATGATGATCGACGATGATCGCAACGATGATCGGCTGAAAACTCCGCCACGTATGTGGCGACATGCGCGAGCGTGCTGAAAATTCGAGCACGACAATTGTGCAATCGCGAAACGAAACGAGTGGTCGTGCGTTGGCCAACTCGGGTTTTCCTTCAAGGCAAGGATCGGGTTCGGAGGACAATGCAAATCACTCATGTCGTGCGGCAGTTCCATCCGGCGGTGGGCGGAATGGAAAATGTCGTCTGGGAACTCGCAAGCGCGCAAGTGGCCAACGGTCACAACGTTCGTGTGGTAACACTCAACCGTCTCTTCAAATCGCCGGACAGCAAACGTCTTCCATCCCGCGAGACGTTGGCGGGAATCGATGTCGTTCGGATTCCGTTTTTCGGTTCCACCCGCTACCCGCTGGCATGGAGCGTCCTGAAATTCATCAGGGGCGCCGACATCGTTCACGTCCACGGCGTCGACTTCTTCTTCGATTACTTGGCGTGGACGTGGCCGCTGCATCGGCGGCGCCTGGTGGTTTCGACCCACGGCGGGTATTTCCATACCCCGTTCGCCTCGTCGTTCAAGAAATTCTACTTCGCCACGATGACGCGGCTTCTGCTCAGCCGCTATGCCGGTGTCGCATCGGTCAGCACCGCCGATCAGCGGCTCTTCAAGACCATCCGCAACCGCGGCGTCGCTCTGATTGAAAACGGCGTCAGCATCGCGCGATTCGCCGAGACCTCGTCGCATACGCCAAGCAAAACCATTGTGTCGCTTGGCCGGTTTTCCCGAAACAAGCGGCTGGATCGCCTCATCGACTTCGTCGCGGCGCTGTCACGGCGCGACCCGGGCTGGACGTTAAAGATCCTTGGCCGGCCGTCGGACCTGACGGTCGCCGACCTGCAGAAGCTTGCGACCTCCGCCGGGGTTCGCGACGCGGTCGAGATCGTGCCCCTGCCCTCCGAGCGCCACATCTGCGAAATCTTCGGCCAGTGCTCGGTGATCGCCAGTGCGTCGAGCTATGAAGGATTCGGCCTGACCGCCGTCGAGGGAATGTCGGCCGGCCTGTTCCCGGTGCTCAACGAGATTCCACCATTCCGCCATCTCGTCGAACGCCACAGGATCGGCATGATCGTGGATTTTTCCGACCCCGAGGCCGCAGCGAGCCGGTTTTTCGCCCGCTGGCGCGACATCGCAATGGACTATGAGAGCCATCGGCGGCGCGCAATCGACGCAAGCGCACGTTACGATTGGGCCGGGGTGAGCCGGCAATACGAGTCGTTCTACAATTCGGTGATCGGCCGCAAGGTCCGGTCGATCCTTGACGTTGGCGTCGGAGTCAGCACCTTCAACGACGCCGCGAAGCTGCTGGATAAGCGCTTCGAGGAAGGCAAACCGGCTGCGGTGGTGTTCGCCAGCGCCCACACCCTCAACACCACCTTCGACAATCACGAGGTGCGAACGGCGCTGCGCAAGTCGATTGTCTTCAACGATGGCGTCGGGGTCGACATCGCAAGTCGTCTGCTGTTCGGAAAATGGTTTCCGGAGAACTTGAACGGCACCGACTTTGTCCCCGATTACCTCCGCCACACGCGGCACCGTTACCGCATCTTCTTCCTCGGCGCGCGGCCGGGCATTGCGGAGCGCGCCGCCGCACGTCTGCTGAAGGCCGCTCCGCGCCATGAGCTTGCGGGCTGCACCCACGGCTATCTGGGCGAGCGCGACACCGTCACCATCACAAGCAGAATCCGCGAATCCCGGGCCGATCTGCTGCTCGTCGCGATGGGCAATCCGGGCCAGGAGCTTTGGCTCATGAACCACCTTGCGGAAACCGGATGCCACTTCGGTTTCGCCGTGGGCGGCTTGTTCGATTTCATGGCCGGCGCCGTCCCGCGCGCACCGCAATGGGTTCGCACGTTGCGGATGGAATGGTTCTACCGCGTGGTCCAGGAGCCGCGACGGCTGTGGGCCCGCTATTTCATCGGCATGCCGCTGTTTTTGCTACGGGTCGGCCGCCAATGGCTCTCCGGTCCACGCGTCCCGAACACGGTATCCGAATGACGATCGACGCGCCTGCCAAGACTGCCGGCGGCTTCCTGCCCGAAAGCACGCCCGCCGCCGGCCGCGGCGCGCGTGCGTTCAGCGCGGCGCGCGGCATCGCCCAGCGGTGGAAGGGCCGTATTTTTCTGGCTCTGACCGATCAGGGTCTGGGCAGCGCCGGAAATTTTCTGCTGACCATCCTCTGCGTCATCTGGCTGCCGCTCGACGGCTTCGGCCGTTATGTCCTCGTCATGTCCGTCTCGCTTCTGATCGAGGTGGGACAAGCCTCGCTGATCCTCGATTCGATGCCGGCGGTCGTCGCGCGCTACGGCCAGCGCAATCGGCGGCGGCTGGAGATCGCCTGTCTCTGGGTCGTTCTGATCTACAGCGCACTCACCAGCGCCGTCGTTCTTTTGAGCGCTGGGGTGTTTTCGCTTTGGGCGCCGGAATTCGCGCTTCCCCTGCTCTGTCTCGCGATTTCCAATCCGTTCCAGCGGCTGTACGTGTTCCTTCGGCGCCTGTGCTACATCCGCGACCGTCAGCAAGCCGCCGCCATCGCCTCCGTCGCCAATTGCACGTGCCTGCTGGGCGGCGTCGTGGGACTGCATTACTCCGGCCTGCTTTCGGTTGCGGCGCTCCTTCTGCTTTGGGGCTTCGCCAATGGCGTTGCCGCGCTCGTCATCTGCTGCGCCGGCGTCATGTACCCCGGCCGCACCAAGACGACTCACGTGGCATGGCTGGCGCGGCAGCTTTGGCGCTCGGGCCGCTGGCTGGTCGGCGCAGCGGTCGGTTTCTGGGCCTGCAACTGGGGAATCCTGCCCCTGGTCGCTGCCACCGCCGGCATCGAAGCCGCCGGCATCGTGCGGGCGCTGCAGACCCTGGTGACGCCGATCATCCAGCTCAACGCGGCACTCAACCTCGCCATCCTGCCGCGCATCGCCGACAAGGTGGTGGCCGTCGGCCAGAAATATGCGCGGTCATTCGCGATCTACAGCACCGCGGTGTTCACGGCGATGGTCGTGGTCTATGCCGCCGTCGTGCTGGGCGAATCCAAGACCATCCTCGCCCTGCTCTACCGCAAGCAGGAGATCGCCGCGTCGTCCTACCTACTCTGGCCGCTGGGCATCGCCATGATCGCCGAAGCGGCGCCGCAAGGCTCGTCGATCGCCCTGCTGGCGATGAACCGCACCCGCGTCTTCTTCTTCTCCCGCGCGCTCGGCGTGGCGATCCTGCTGGGCGGCGCCGCTGTGCTCGGCCCGACAAAGGGCGCCGAGGGCATCCTGTGGGCCAACGCCGTCTCGCACGCCGTCGGCGCCGCCTTGCTGATGGCCGCCGCATTCCGCATTCGCGAAGAACCGCAGAGCGTCGCGCGGCGGCGCCCTGCCATCGTGATTCGATAGCCATAGGGGTTGCCATGCTGAATATGAAATACCGATTGAAACGCCTCACCCGCAGCGCGCTCGTTCCGCTGATCTACCGCTATCCGCCGTCCGTGCTCGCGCCCGAGCGGCTTTATCTGTTTCTGCACCACCTCATCCAGGCCAAGGACGTGCCCGGAGCGGTGGTCGAGATCGGATGCAATCTCGGCGGCACCGCGATCATGGCCAGGCGGATGCTCGACCGGCTCGGTGTGAAGAAGCCCTACATCTGCATCGACACCTTCGACGGATTTGTCGACAGCCAGTTCGCGGCGGACGTGTCCCGCGGCTCGCCGTCGCGGGACCAGAATTTATTTTCCGGCAATTCCAGGGATCTTGTCGCCAAAATCCTGCGCCGGCACGGCTGCGGCGACATCCAACTGATCCAGGGCGATGTCACCGTCGTGCCCGACGCCGCTCTCCCAGCTCAATGCTCGGTCGTGCTGCTCGATGTCGATCTGACCGAACCGACTTACGTGTCCCTGCAACGCTTCTGGCCGCGGCTTGCGCCGGGCGGCGTCATCCTGGTCGACGACTGCCAGGAAAACGCCAGTTGGAAGGCGCAGATCGGTTACAGCCGGTTCTGTCGCGAGAACCACCTGCCGGAGCGGTACCTGCATGGCATGGGGCTTCTGGCGCGCGCCGAGCGCAAAGCCGAGGCGGCCTGATATCCGTTCAAGCGCCGCGCTCACATTGCGGTGTCGGCAAAGGCGCGCGGCTCCAGCATGCGGTGCGCGACATCCTCCCAGGTGAGGAATTGCGGCGGCTGGATTGCGCGGCGGTTCGCCAGCGCGGACTCGATCGCCGCCGCGATTGAGCCTGCGTCGCCGGGCACATAGCCGAAACGGTTCGGGCTGTCGCCCACGGCAAAGGTCGGGCACACGGCGGGCACGCCGCAGTATTCGTACTGCTGCAGCTTGATGCTGGTGTCGCTCAGATATTCGCAGCCCGGCGCCGCGCGGTACGGTGCCAACCCGATCGTGGCATGAATGATGAACGGCATGGTGTCGCGGAACGCCATCTCGGGATACTGGGTCACGTTGCCCGGTGCATCGAAAGTCCGGCCGGCTCCGATGACATGGAACATAACGTCGGGAAACTGCGCCGCTGCATCAGCGAAGAATCCAGCATCGAACAGCATGGAACCGGCCGACACCGCATGGATTCCCGACCGATAGGGGTTGTCGCAAGACTTCGGAAAATCGTCGTCGCGGATGCCATGCGGAACAAAGAACAACCGATCCTCGATCCAGCGAAACCCGTCTGCCATCTTGCGCGACGTCACACACGCCTGATCGATAACCCGCCCCGCTTTCTCGAGCCGGGTCTGCACGTAGGGGTGCACGCCCACGGTCATGAGATCGTCGGACGCGAGGTAAATGATTTTCGCCGTTTCGTTGAGCGCCCGCGCCCGGTTGAGCAGCACCGCGCCGAGGCCGGATTCGACCATGATGAACGATGCCGACCGCAATTCGTCGTCGATGAACCGCGACCGCATGCGCCCATAAGCCCTGTAGAGCGGCGGCGATAGGCTATCGAGCCATGCGACCTTGGATTTGAACGGGTGGAACGGCGTCTTCCACAAGTAGCATTGGATGTTGTTTTTCACCTCCGGCTTGTTGGCGCGGCGCCAAAGGAAATTGCGGGAATCGCCCTTGATCCGCGACAGCACGCTGAAGCGAACCGAGATGAACGACACCTTATGCCCCAGGCGGGCAAAGGCATCGGCGATCTGGTGAACGCTGGCGCGCCGCGCGGTGCGGTAATCATGATCGGAGATCACCACAACCTTGCCGCGCCGGTTCGCGGAGCCCGAATTCCCATCCACTCGCATGTCAACCTCCGCCTTTGATTCGTATGCAAGGCGTCGGATTGATGGCGGTCATCAGCACCGCCTGCGACATGCGGGCGGCCAGCGCACGATCCTTGCGCTTGATGAAGTGCAGCGTGCCGCGCGGAAACCGCTCGCAGAACTGCGCAAGCGTCGAAGCGGTGGCCGCCACGGTGTCGCGCTTCGGGATCACCGCGATGGCGCCAACCTTCAGGATAAAAGCGTCCTGCACGTTTGAAAGCTGCAGCGTATCCATGCAGTCGCGGAACAGCTTCTGGTAAATGCTGGGTCGTTGCGGCAGGTCCGACGCCTCGGTCAAAAGGTAGTCCCGGCTTTTCGAGCAGCTTTCCGCATGCGCCAAGCCCGGCGCAACGAAAAGCAGCGCCGCCACACACACCATGACGAACTTCACTCCGCGGCCTCCCGCGCCGGCGGCCGGCCATAAAGATAAGGTGAGCCATAGGCACTGCCGTCATAAGGCTCATAGAACCGCTGCCGGTCGAGATCGACACGAGTCAGCACGGTGCCCAGAACCCGGTCATGAACCCGGCCAAGCAGTTCGGTCGCGCGAAGCACCACATCTTGCGGGGTCTGGTCCCAACCGATGGTGAGGACCACGCAATCCGCCAGCTCCGCCAACACACGCCCATCGACCAGCGGCAACAGCGGCGGCGAGTCGACGATGATCACATCGAAATGGTTGCGCAGCTCGCCAAGAACGCTGTTCATCCCTTCCGACGAAACGAACTCGGCCAGCAGCGAGACGTCCGCAGGCGGCGGCGACGGCAGGATGGCCAGATTGCTCGACGGCTCGATCAGCATGGCCTGATGCAACGGTGCATCCGCCAGCGCGACATCGAGCAAACCCATCCGCATGCGCGGACACAAAGAGCGCGTTAGCTCGGGATTGCGCAGGTCGCCGTCGACCAGCGCCGTCTTGATGCCAAGCGACGCCATCGACAGCGCGAGGTTCGCCGAGAGCGTCGTCTTGCCCTCGCCGCCGACGGCCGATGTCACCATGATGACCTGCGTCAATTTCACCCGCGCCGCTTGCTGCAATGCGAACCGCACCGAGCGCACCGATTCGGCAAATGCCGATGTCGGCTGCTCAATCGCATAACGCAACAGCGGAGGCTGCAATGCCGGCGGCAACAACCGGGCCGTTCTCGGATCGTAGCTTTCGAGTGCAACACGGCCGCGTTTGGCCAGATGGGCCAATTCCCGCACGCCGACGGACGGCATCGCCGCGATGCCGGGCAGCCCCGACGCCGCGCGGGCCTGATTCTGTGTCTTCACGCGCCGGTCGAGATAATCGACGGCCAACGCCGACAGACAGCCGAAACCAAGACCGAGAATCAGAGCCAGGCCCAACGTCAACGGAACCTTCGGGAACGATGGCGAAACCGGCGCGATGGCCTTGGTCACCACCCGCGAATCCGGCATTTCCAAGCTTTCCTGCGCGGCGGTTTCCTTGTAGCGCGCCAGGAAGCTCTCGTAGAGCGTGCGGTTGGCTTCGGCCTGCCGCTGCAACTCGCGCAATCGCACTTGCGTCTCGCCGGACGCCGACGAGACATTTTGAAGTTCATCCAGGCTTTTCTGCAGCGATGCCTCGCGGGCCGACGCCACTTCATAGGAATGACGCCGCGCCTGCAGGATGCGCTTGAGTTCGGCGCTGACGAGGTTCTTGGTTTCGCGTATCTGCGCACGCACCGTCTCAAGCATCGGGTGGCGCGGCCCGAACTTGGTGGCGAGGTCCGCCTCGGTCTTGGCCAAGTCCGCATATTGCGTGCGCAGACGTGCAATCGTGTCGGAGCCCAGCGCTTCCGTGATCGACCCCGGATCGCCCCCGTTCTTGGCAATATGATCGACTTGATCGTATTTGGCGCGCGCCTCGGCGGTTTCGGCTCGGGCTTCGATCAGCTTGTTGTTGAGGTCGCTGATCTGCTGATCGTTGACGGTGACGCCTTGCGACACGATCAGGTTGTGGGCGGCACGGAAATCCTGAACCGCCTTGTCGGACGCCAGCACCCGGGCTTTCAACTCTTCGATTTGACCATTGAGCCAATCCGCCGCGGTCTTGGCGGCATCGGCTTTCGAGTGCACCTGCTCGACGAAATAGGCCTGCGCGAAGGCGTTGGCGATGCGCGCGGCCTTCACCCGGTCCTTCGAGCTGGCATCGATATCGACCAGGAAGGTCGAGCGTTGCCGGGTGATCTTGACCCGCCGCTCAAGGCTTTCGCTGGCTCGGGCGCGCAACACATCCCCGACGCTGCTGCCATCGGCCGGCTTACGTGCAAACAGCGATTTGACGAAACCGACGAAGCCCGGCGGCGGGACGAACTCCGGATCTTCGGTGAGCTTCAGCTCATTGACGACCCTCTGGCGCACGGCAGCCGACTGGATCAGCGACACCTGGCTTTCGATCGAGGTATCGTCGGTTCCGTAATTGCTCGGCGCCTGATTCCCGGTATCGAGCACGCTGGCCCGGCGCGGATCTATCAGCACCGTCGTGGTCGCCGTGTAAAGCGGCGTAACCAGCGCGACGAAGATCATCGCCAGAACGAGAAAGAGCGCCGCCACCGCCAGGATCACCCGCGCATGCCGGCGCAGGATACGGACGATTTCCCGCAGGTCGATCATCTGTCCGTGACCCGCCGGCGCCGCAAAGCCCGCGTCGTCCGATACAGTTCGCGACAAGGCACGCATACCGTCAGAACCGTGCTGTGACATTGA
>JAFKKQ010000323.1 GCA_017304505.1 Hyphomicrobiales bacterium
GGCGTTCGAAGGGTTGCGGCTCTCGGGCCGCAAGGTGCACGCCCCCGACAAGACGCTGCTGGTGGTCGACCACAACATCCCGACGACGGACCGCACCAAGCCCAATCCCGATCCGGAGAGCGCCGCGCAGATCGCGTATCTCGCGGAGAACGCCAAGCTGTTCGGCCTCGAGTATTACGACGAGTTCGACATCCGCCAGGGCATCTGCCACGTCATCGGCCCGGAGCAGGGCTTCACCCTGCCCGGTACGACGCTGGTCTGCGGCGACAGCCACACCGCGACGCATGGCGCGTTCGGCGCACTGGCCTATGGCATCGGCACCTCCGAGGTCGAGCATGTGCTGGCGACGCAAACGCTGGTGCAGAGCAAGTCGAAGAACATGCGCGCGGTGGTCGACGGCAAGCTGCCGCCGAACGTCACCGCCAAGGACATCATCCTTGCCATCATCGGCGAGATCGGCACTGCCGGCGGCACCGGCTACGCCCTGGAGTATGCCGGCGAAGCGATCCGCGCGCTGTCGATGGAAGGCCGCATGACGGTCTGCAACATGTCGGTAGAGGCCGGCGCCAAGGCCGGCTTCGTCGCCCCGGACGAGAAGACCTACGCCTTCCTCAAGGGCCGGCCCAAGGCCCCGAAGGGCAAGACATGGGACGACGCGGTGCGTTACTGGGACACGCTGCGCACCGACGACGATGCACATTTCGATCGCGAGGTGCGTCTCGACGCCGGCAAGCTGCCGCCGATCGTGTCCTGGGGCACCAGCCCCGAACAGGTGACGTCCATCACCGGCCGCGTGCCTGTGCCCTCCGAGATCGCCGACGAACACAAGCGTCGCGCCGCCGAACGTTCGCTCGAATACATGGGCCTGAAGGGCGGAGAGAAGATGACCGATATCGCGATCAACCGCGTGTTCATCGGCTCGTGCACCAACTCGCGCATCGAGGATTTGCGCGAGGTGGCGCGCATCGCCGGTGGCAAAACCGTCAGCGCCAACGTCAACGCCATGATCGTGCCGGGCTCAGGCCTGGTGAAGGAGCAGGCCGAGGCTGAAGGGCTCGACAAGATCTTCAAGGCCGCAGGCTTTGAGTGGCGCGAGCCCGGCTGCTCGATGTGCCTGGCGATGAACCCCGACAAGCTCGCGCCCGGCGAGCGTTGCGCCTCGACCTCGAACCGCAACTTCGAGGGACGGCAGGGCTTCAAGGGTCGCACCCACCTGGTGTCGCCGGCCATGGCAGCGGCGGCGGCCATCGCCGGCAAGTTCGTGGACGTGCGCGACTGGCACTGAACGCCCGGCAGCCCGTTCAACACAGCAAAGCCCGCCAACCGGCGGGCTTTGTTCGTTTCAAGCGGCGCGCTACCAGCCGACGCCAAAACCGAATCCAAACGGACCGAAATAAAAGCCCGGTCCCGGACGGTAATAATAGGGGCGATAATACGGACGATAGTAGTAAGGCGACGCTGCGTAATACGGACCTCCGGAATAATATCGTGGGCCGTAATACGGCCGCCCGTAATGACCGCGCCAGCCGTAATGACGGTGATAGTGGCGAGAATGGCGATGGGCGCGATGCCGCCGGGCTGAACTGACCTCGATCGAATTCGAGGTCTTCGTCGCCTCGCTATGCGGTCCGGCCACGTTCGCCGCGCCCGCGGGGCCCGGCATCGCCAGCACGGTCAAGGCTGCGGCGGCAGCCAGTGTCGTGAGAAGCTTGGACATCGCGCAATCCTCCAATTTCCCGTCAATACAGCCATTGCCCACCTCTAACGCCCAACTCCTAACGCCCAAGCCGCCGGCCGGTTTCCGGGTGCGGCAAAGAGCGCAGCGCATCATGGTTAAAAGAGAGGGCTTGGTCAGCGAATCCGCCGGATCAACGGAACGCAGATGTCGGCTTTGCGCGCGCGATGCGCACCGGCCTGATGGGCGAGGGTCTGCGGCCCCCAAATCCCGGTCATGATCAAAGGACCGGTCTTTGCCTGGGCCCGTTTGCTGCGACGCGCGGCGTCAGCGGGAGACGCCAGCGCCATCACGATCAAGCCCGTCGTCAGAAGCGCCACAACCCTGATCATGGCCGCCTGCTCCTTTGGTCGATTCAGCCGCGCACCCACCAGCAGCGCATCCGCGGCACGATCACGGCACCGCTCGGGCGATACTCGGTGACATAGCGATCCGCGCATTCGCGCTTGGCGTTCGGGCCGGGGAATTCATAGTCGTAAGGCAGCGGATAGAGCGAATGACTGTGCCGGTACGGATAGAGCGGTCGCACCCGCAGCCGGGTGCGCGGTCGCACCCGCTGCCGCACCAGCGGCTCGGCCTGGGTTGCAGCGCTCACGCCAGGGTTTCGCGACGACTGCGCCATGCCGGGCGCAGCGCCGAACCCGAGGACGCCAAAGGCCATTGCGACGAAAACCGCCAAAGGGACAAACACAGGTCGTTGCATAGGGCAACGCTCGCCCATCGTGGCCGCGGCGTCAACCGCGCCGTGGGTGGTGGCGAGCGGTCGCGCTTATGGATCGGCACGGCCCTGCCGCCTATGCTCCGCCCCATGACCGACGACACCCTCCCTGAGCCGTTCGCTTCCGATCCGCTGGCGTGGCGACCCTTGAAGGCGCCTTCCCTCGTCGAATTCGAGGTGATCGCAGCCGAAGCGTTCCGCAGGCTGCCGGCGCACTTCCGCGCCCGCTGCGAAGGCGTGGTGGTCCGGGTGGAGGATTACGCCACCGACGAAGTGCTGGACGCGATGGGGATTGCAAGCGAACTCGATCTGATGGGCTTGTTCCAGGGCGTCGGCCTGCCGTTCCAATCCGAAAGCGCGCCGGCCGCGATGCCCAACATGGTGTGGCTTTACCGGGTACCGATCCTGCTCTATTGGGCCGAGCACGACGAGACGCTGGGCACCGTCATCACGCACGTGCTGGTGCACGAGATCGGCCATCATTTCGGATTCTCCGACGACGATATGGAAGCGATCGAGCAAACGGCGGACCAGCCGCGTAAACAAGGAGCGGAAGAACCATGAAAATCCACGGAAGCTGCCATTGCGGCGCCATCACATTTGAAGCCGAGGCCGATCCGGAGAAGACCAGCATCTGCCATTGTACCGACTGCCAGGCCAGCACCGGCTCCGCATTCCGAACCAACATCCCGGTGCGTGGCAGCGACTTTCAGATGCTGTCGGGCGAGCCGACCATCTACGTGAAGACCACCGCCGATAGCGGCCATCCCCGCGCCCAGGCGTTCTGCCCAAAATGCGGCTCGCCGATCTATTCGACGACGCCGGGCGACGGACCGAAGGCGGCCTACATGGTGCGGGTCGGAATCCTGCGCGAGCGCGACCAACTCGCACCCAGGATGCAGAACTGGTGCCGCTCGGCGCTGCCGTGGGTCGGCGACCTCTCCGGCATGCGACGCAACGACAAGGGTGCCGCCTGACGGCCGGCGCCGCATTTGCGGCAACCCTTCCGGCGCCGCCGGGGCTTGACCCGCGCCCGGCAAGACGCCATTCAGAAGGCCAAGGAGAAAGCCGCTATGGACAAGTTCACCCGGTTGGAGGGCGTGGCCGCGCCGCTGCGGATCGTCAATGTCGACACCGACATGATCATCCCCAAGCAGTACCTCAAGACACTCAAGCGCACCGGGCTTGGCAAGGGCCTGTTCTCGGAACTGCGCTTCAAGGAAGACGGCAGCGACAACCCGGATTTCGTGCTCAACAAGCCGGCCTACCGCAACGCCAAGATCATCGTCGCCGACAACAACTTCGGCTGCGGCTCCTCGCGCGAGCACGCGCCTTGGGCGCTGCTCGACTACGGCATCCGCTGCGTGATCTCCACGCAGTTCGGCGACATCTTCTACAACAATTGCTTCAAGAACGGCCTGCTGCCGATCAAGGTCGCGCCTGAGGATCTCGAGAAGCTGTTCGACGACGCCGAGCGCGGCTCCAACGCAACGCTGTCCATCGACCTGGAGAAGCAGGAAATTCGAGGACCCGATGGCGGCGTGATCAAGTTCGACATCGATCCGCACCGCAAGCATTGCCTGCTGAACGGCCTCGATGACATCGGCCAGACCCACCTCAAGAAGGCCAAGATCCAGAGCTTCGAGGAAAAGTCGCGAGCCGAGCGACCGTGGGCCTGAGGACGCTCGCGCGGACTCTGATTGGCTGCGCCCTGACGGCGGCGCTGGCGCTTCCCGCAATGGCGGCGCCGCGCGCCAAGACCCGCTTTGACGGCATCCGCGATTGTGAGCGTCTCGCCGCCGTGCAGTTCAGGCGCCACAACCCGGCGTTCAGACGATTCGTCATCGACCGCGCGGCGGTCGTCGTCGACAAGTATGCCGATCAGGTCGGCTCCACGTTCGTCTCGACGATTTACCACGGCACGGCCATTTACGAAGGCTCCAGGGGCCCGCACGTCACGCGCTTCATCTGCCTGCATGGCGGCGTCGGCAAGGACGCTGTGTTTGTCTACACGCTGCGGGACTGACGGCTGGACAGCCACAGCAGCAGCGACAACCCGCCCGCCATTACCATCGCGACCGCGAGCGGCCATGCGCTTGTGGTCAGCACGTGCCCGATGATGGCGCCAACCACCGCGGACAAGATCTGCGTAATGAACCCGAGGAGCGACGACGCGGCACCGGCGCGGTCCGGAAACGGTAACAGCGCGCCGGCTTGGGCTTGCGGCAACGCCATGCCCATGCCCGCGAGATAGAGCGCCATCGCCGCAACCAGCGCGACGCTCGAATGCACGCCAAACGCGGACAATAAAATCACGACGAGGCCGCCGATCGCCATGCCGACGGCGCCGAGCCCCATGATCCGCCAGCCACCCCAACGCGAGACGAAGCGTGCTGCAAGCGTCGTTCCCACCAGATAGCCGGACGAGGCCACCGCAAACGACAACCCGAACGCCAGTGCCGACACACCGTAGATATCCTGAAGCACGAAGGCCGCGCTGGAGATCCAGGCGAACAATCCGCACAGGCAGGCGGTGGCGATGCCGAGGTGGACGACGAAAACCCGATCGGCGAGAAAGCGACGATAGGACCGCAGTGTCGAGGAAAGCGATACCGGCTCGGGCGAACGCAGCCGCAGCGTTTCCGGCAGCAGCAGCCAGACCATGACCCAGGCCGCCGCGCCAAAGGCAAACAACACGACAAAATTCGAGCGCCAGCCGAGCGTCGTCTGCAGCACGCCGCCGATGAGCGGCGCCGCCAGCGGCGCCAAGGCCATGATTGCTGCCATCCGGGACAATTCCCGGCCGACCTGAGAGCCGTCGAACATGTCGCGCACCACGGCGCGCGCCAGCACGATAGCGCCCGACCCACCCACCGCCTGGACGAAACGCGCCGCGATCAGCGTTTCGATCGAAAACGACAGCGCACAGGCCAGCGTTGCGATGAGATAGATCCCGAGTGCAGCGAGCAACACCGGCCTTCGGCCGTGGCGGTCCGACAACGGCCCGTAGAGCACCTGCGAGAAAGCAAAGCCGGCGAGATAGACCGAGATCGTGAGTTGGACTTGCGCCGTCGATGCGCCGAGCAGGCGGCCGATGGCCGGCAGCGACGCCAGGTACATGTCGACGGATAGCGGCCCAAGGCCGGTCAGCATGGCCAGCAGCAGCGTCAACGCGAAGGAGCCGGGGCGAAGCATCGGATGGCCTTGAACGGAAGAGTGTGGCGCGAGCCGGGTGAGGTTTTACGGATGAATAATGCCGAACCGGCCCTCAATCGGCGGCGGGATCGCGCACCACGCCATAACGATGCAGGTCGGCACCGTGCACGTCGAGCCAAGCCTTGGCGCGGTGGGTCTCGGCACAGACGCGGTGAACCAGCCGCCAGAACCGCGGCGAATGGTTCATCTCGACCAGGTGGGCGACCTCGTGGACCGCGAGATAGTTCAGCACGAACGGCGGGGCAAAAATCAACCGCCAGGAATAGGACAGAACACCGGTCGTCGAACACGAGCCCCAGCGGCTCGACTGATCGCGCACCGAGATGCGCTGCACGGTGACGCCAAGCGCTTCGGCGGCGCTGCGACTGGCGGTTTCGAGGTCGCGCAACGCTTCACGGCGCAGGAAATCGCCGACCCGGCGACCGATATGGGGCGCCTCGCCTGCAACGCAGAGCAGCGGATGGCCTCCCGCCCCGTCCTCGGACCATACGGTGCCGCGAACGCCCCGCCGATGCGTGATGCGGTGCGCGACGCCACGCAACGGAACAACCGCACCGTCCACGAACGGCGCCGCCTCCGGCAGACGGCGCAGCCGCGTCGCAATCCAGCCGCCATGCTTTTGCGCAAAGACCTTGGCTTCCTGCACGCTGGCGCGCGGCGGCATAGTCAGGATGACCTCCCGCGTCGCCGCCTGCACGCGCAGCGTATACCGGCGAGCCTGACGATGACGACGCACGCGCACCGGATAGATCGCCTGCTCGAAGACGACCTGGATTGTTTGTGGTTCGCTCGGCCGGCGATAAAGCAGGGCGCGCAGCGGCATCGTCAAGAGCCCGTGTCGAATCTTGAATCGCAGGATACCAGATCGGGCGCGCTCTGCACGATATGACTGGTCGGAGTCTCGCGCCGAGACGGTGATTAGGCGGACCCTTCTAACCGACCAGCTTCATGGCGACGGGTTGCCGCCCGACCCGTGCAGGACCGTTGTGGCTCAGAACGAAGTCGGCAATGCGCGGCGCCACCTCGGAGCGGAATCGCGATCCGTTGAATACGCCGTAATGGCCAACGCCAAGCTGCAGATAGTGCGCCTTCCGATGAGGCGGGATGTTGACGCAGAGCTTGTGCGCGGCCTCGGTCTGGCCGACGCCGGAAATGTCGTCGTGCTCGCCCTCAACGGTCAGCAACGCAGCATGGCGGATCGCCGCCGGATCGACCGGGCGACCGCGATGAGTCATCTTGCCGTCCGGCAGGTCGTGACGCACGAACACGGTATCGACCGTCTGCAGATAGAACTCCGCCGTCAGGTCCATGACCGCGAGATATTCGTCGTAGAATTCGCGATGCTTCTGCACCGAATCGCCATCGCCCTTCACCAAGTGGAAGAACAGATTGCGGTGTGCGTCGATATGCCGGTCCAGGTTCATACTGACGAAGCCATTGAGCTGCAGGAAGCCCGGATAGACATCGCGCATGACACCGGGATGAGGCAGCGGCACCTTGGTGATGACGTTGCGGCGGAACCAATCGCTGCCGCGCTCCTCCGCAAGCTTGTTGACGACGGTCGGATTGATGCGAGTGTCGATCGGACCGCCCATGAGCGTGATCGAGCGCGGCGCGCAAGCATCGCCGTCCGCTTCCATCAGCGCAGTTGCGGCAAGCACCGGCACCGACGGCTGGCACACCGCAACGACATGGGTGTCGCCGCCAAGGGCGTGCAGCATGTCGATGATATAATCGATGTAATCGTCCAGATCGAAGTGCCCCTCCGACAGCGGCACCATGCGCGCGTCGACCCAATCGGTGATGTAGACGTCGTGATGGGGCAGGAAAGCTTCGACCGTGCCGCGCAACAGCGTGGCGTAGTGGCCGGACATGGGCGCGACGATCAAAAGCTTCGGCTGCGGCCGCCGCGGCACGTTGCAAAACATGCGTTCGAAATGCAGCAGCTTGCAGAACGGCCGCTCCCACGCCGTCGCGATGCGGATGGGCGCGCGCTCACCGTTTATCGTGACCGAATCGACGCGCCATTCCGGTTTGCTGTAGCGTCGCGTCGAGCGCTCGAACAGTTCGGCGGCGGCGGCAATGCTTCTGCCGTAGGTGGTGTAGGCGAGCGGATTGAAGGGGTTCTTGAAGTAGAGCCGCGTCACATCGGCGACAGCGCGCGCGGGCTGCAACGCCGCGTGACTCACCTCGTACAGCCAGTAGAGGCCGTTCGACAGCGCCGACCCGTTGGGGGTCGGCGCCCCGCCAAATTCGCCAATCGCCATTCTGACGGGTCCCCGGCCCTCGTGCTGCGTCGCAGCATAGTGAGAGATCGCCACCATGGTCAAGATATAAGAACGATCCTGTCCCTTGGTTACTCTGCGAAAGACTCAATATTTTCAGAAAGTTCCACGGCACAGGCGCCCGCGATCAGTCTCCGCCCTGCAGCAAAGTTCCTTCCCGGCGCGCGCTGCGTAGCAACAGCATGAACCCGGTCACCCCGATCGTCAGCAGCACCGCATTCAGTGCGAACGCTTGAACCATCAGATCGGAGCGGAAGACGCGATCAATCAACAGCGCCCGCATGCCTTCGAACACATAGGTCGGCGGCAACATCCAGGAGAACCATTGCAGCCAATCGGGCAGGACGGCGACCGGGTAGTACACGCAGGTGAGCGGCAGCAACAAAAACATGATGCCCCACGCCATCGTTTCCGCGCCAAGCCCGTTGCGCAGCAGGAGACCCGCAACAAAGATCGCAACCGCCCAGCTTGTCAGGAACAGGTTGAGGAAAAACACCGCCAGCCCCAAGCCCATCGACCAGAGATTGAATCCGAAGAAGGCGATCGCAAGCAGCGACACCGGCACGATACCGATGGTGAGACGGATGATGCTCATGATCATCAGCGCGGCAACGAATTCGGCCGGCCGCAACGGGCTCATCATCAGGTTGCCAAGATTGCGGGCGTACATCTCCTCAAGGAAAGAAATCGAAAAGCCGAGCTGACCGCGGAACAGCACATCCCACAGCATCACCGCCGCCACGAAGGTCGCGGCGGCGCGAGCCAGCGTTCCGGAGCTTTGCATCACATAGGTCTGAAGAAAGCCCCACATCAGCATTTGCACCGCCGGCCAATACATAAGGTCGAACACCCGGGGCCAGGACGACCGCAGCAGATACCAGTGCCGCAGCACCATCGCGAACACGCGGCGCGGCGAGAAGGCGATGTAGGACGGCGAGCGGCGGACCGGCGACGGCATGCTCATTGCGCGGCCTCGCGGGCTTCGCCTCGGCCGCGGGCAATGTCGAGGAACACCTCCTCGAGATTGCTGCGGCCATAACGATTAATCAGCCGCTCCGGCGTGTCATCGTCTTCGATCCCGCCGGCCTTCAGCATGATGACGCGGTCGCATAACCGCTCGACCTCGCTCATGTTGTGCGAGGCGAGAAGAATGGTTGCGCCGCGCTCACGGCGATAATCCTCGAGTCTGCCACGCACCCAGTCGGCGGTGTCGGGATCGAGCGAGGCGGTCGGCTCGTCGAGCAAAAGAATCTCCGGTTCGTTGATCAGCGCCTTGGCGAGCGCGACGCGGGTCTTCTGACCGGCCGAAAGCTTGCCGGTCGGACGGTCGAGGAAATCGCCAAGATCGAGATCCTCAGCCAGCGCACGGATGCGTCCGGCCACATCCGCGCAGCCATAGAGCATGCCGAAGACGTTGAGGTTCTGCCGCACAGTGAGCCGCATCGGCATGTTCACATACGGACTCTCGAAGTTGATCCGATGCAGCACGCGATGGCGCTGCCGCGGCATCTCGGCGCCCAGCACGACGACCCGGCCGGAGGTCGGTTCCACCAGCCCCATGATGGTGGAAATGGTCGTGGTCTTGCCCGCGCCGTTGCCGCCGAGCAAAGCGGCGCAGGAACCGGCGGCGATCGCAAACGAAATGCCATCCACCGCGGTCACGGCTTTATAGCGCTTGACCAGGCGGTCGACGGCGATGGACGGTTCAGGCGCGGTGGCGATGCGCATATCGGTCCGGAGCATGGCGGTGCAGATGTGACGTGACGCAAGGTCCAGCGCAAGCCCCTAAACTGCCGGAACACCGTGCCGATTTGGCGGTGCGTCGGATGGCAACATTGAGAACGTCGCCGAGCGCACTAAAATAGGCCGCATGCTCGAAGACACCGCAGACCAAATCCATCTGCCGCAGCGGCGAAATGTACGCCTCGACACGCTGCTGCGGTTGCGGTGGCTTGCGATCATCGGCCAGACCACCGCGGTGCTGGTGGTCTATTATGCAGTCGAGTTCCCACTGCCGATCTGGGCCTGTCTTGTCGTCATCGCGCTGTCGGCCTGGCTGAACGTGGCGTTGCGCGTGCGGTTCAGCCTGACACAACGGCTCGAGCCGGAACGCGCGGCTTGGCTCCTTGCCTTCGACATCGCCGAGCTTGCGGTGCTCCTGTTCCTCACCGGCGGCTTGCAGAACCCGTTCGCCTTCCTGTTCCTTGCTCCCGTGCTGCTGTCGGCAACGGCGCTGCCGCCCCGCATCACGATCTATCTCGGCATCTTCGCCATGCTGTGCGCCACCGTTCTGGTGTTCGCGCATTACCCGCTGCCGTGGGACACCGACGACCCGCTGGAGCTGCCGTGGATTTATCTTCTCGGCGTCTGGTTCTCGATCCTGCTCGCGATCGGTTTCATCGGCGTCTATGCTTGGCAGATCACCGAGGAAGGTCGCCAGCTTGCCGAAGCGCTGACGGCCACCGAGTTGGTGCTTGCGCGCGAGCAACACATGTCGCAGCTCGACGGCCTTGCAGCAGCAGCCGCGCATGAGCTTGGCACACCGCTCTCGACCATTGCCGTAGTGGCAAAGGAGCTGGAGCGCTCGCTCGACGCCAACTCGCCATACGGCGATGATATCCGCCTGTTGCGCGAACAGGCGCAGCGTTGCCGCGATATCCTCGCCAAGCTGACGGAGCTTTCCCGCGGCGAGCCGTTCGGTCGCATGAGCTTGCCCCGCCGATGGGCGCACGCAATCCGGCCGTGCTGTACGGGCTTGGAAACCTCCTGGAGAACGCCGTCGATTTCGCCCACAAGCGGGTCGAGGTCACTGCGGATTGGAGCAGCGACGACGTCGCCGTGACGATCAGCGATGACGGCCCGGGATTCGCTCCCGAAATCATGGATCGGATCGGCGAGCCCTACGTCCGCTCAAGCAAGCGCCGCCGTTTGAACGGCGGCGGCGAGACCACCGGCCTGGGGCTCGGCTTTTTCATCGCCAAAACCCTGCTGGAGCGCTCCGGCGCGACGGTCGACTTCGAAAATCGCGCCTACCCAGACCGGGGCGCAGTGATCAAGATTCGCTGGGGACGCAGCGATTTCGAGCGTCCGCTCGGGTTCGCAGCCACTTGAGGTGTGGGGCAAGCTTCCTTAAGGTCCATGAGGGGTCAAAAAATGAGCATTGCGATGAGCCATGCCATGCCTGAGGTCATCCAGACCGAGCGCACGTTGTTGATCGTGGAGGACGACAAGTCCTTCCTGCAGCGGCTGGCGCGCGCGATGGAGGCCCGCGGCTTCGAAGTGAGGACGGCCGAAACCGTCGGTGACGGGCTGCAGCAGGTGGAACAATCCGCCCCGGCCTTCGCCGTGGTCGACATGCGGCTCGGCGACGGCAACGGTCTTGACGTGGTATCGGCCCTCAAACAGCGACGCCCCGAAGCGCGCGCCATCGTCCTCACGGGCTACGGCAACATCGCCACGGCGGTGAATGCGGTGAAGATCGGCGCCGTCGACTATCTCTCCAAGCCGGCCGACGCCGACGATGTGGTGGCCGCCTTACTTGCGCTCGAAGGCCGCAAGGCCGACCCGCCTGAACATCCCATGTCGGCGGATCGCGTACGCTGGGAACACATCCAGCGCATCTACGAACTGTGCGGGCGCAACGTCTCGGAAACCGCACGGCGGCTCAACATGCACCGCCGCACCCTCCAGCGCATCCTCGCCAAACGCGCGCCGCGATAGCGCGAAAGCGCAGCATCGCCGCCGCGTCATTCGGCAAACCGGAATGACACCTGTTACTTGATCAGATTGCTCACCCGCTCGATGACCGACTTCGGCGTGGCGTAAATCTTCGCGATCAACGCGGCGAGGTGATCGCCATCCTCGGGATCGAGATCGAACTTGTTGCGCTTGACGTCGGCGATGAACTCCGGGTCTTTCATCGTCGCATTGAAGGCATCGCGCAACATTTTCAGCCGCTCCGGCGGCAGGTCGGGCGGGGCGACGAACGGCCGGCCGATGTCCTGTCCCGCATAGGTGTACTCGATCACCCGCTTCTCTTCGTCATTGCGCACGAGCGACAACACGTTCGGCACGCCTTTTAATTCGGGAGGCGATTCCGCGCCGGCTTGTAAGAGTACGGTCACGGTCTTTTTCGGAATCCATTCAGGCCGGCGCTGCTTGACGCTGTCGAGGCTTTCGCAGATGCCCTCGACCTCGCCGCGCTCCATCGCCAGAAACACATCGGCGGACGAACGGAAACCCGAAACCAGCTTGAACTTGTAGCCCAACAGGTCGTTGAGCACTTTGGGGTAGGAGCGCGTGCCGGTTCCCGGCCCGGTATCGCCGACGATCAATTGCGTGGTGCGCAAGTCGTTCGCGCTTTTCACCTTCGACGTGCTGTTGGCGATGCAGATGTTGTGCTCGCGCGTCGGGCTGCCGAGCCAGGACATCTTGGTGGCGTCGAAGCGCGCGCCCGGCGCGTTGCTCAGCGGACCGAGGGCCGCGTCGCGCGCGATGATTCCGAACACGGTGCCGTCCTTCGGCGCGGCCACATAGATGTGACTCGCAGCGACATAGCTGCCGGCGCCCGGCATGTTCTGCGGAACGACCGTCGGATTGCCGGGCAGATGCCGGCCAATGTGACGCGCGACCAGCCGGCCCCACAAATCGTAGCCACCGCCCGCGCCAAATCCGATCAGCAGCGTTACGGTCTTGCCGGCGAACGGCTCGGCCGCCGGCTGCGCGCCTGCCGGCCCGGCGCCAAGCGCGGGCAACAATCCCAAACTCGCAATGACAAGCGTTTTCAGCCTACGGATCATCCTGCGTTCTCCCTTGAGCCCGAAGAATGCCGCATCGGGCTTCTCGTTTATTTTATCGAAGCGAAACCTTCGCCGAAGGCCCGCTTGCTTCCGGAAACGATACTCTAAAACTCCATCCCATATGGACCGGTCGGGTCGGCCAGCGACTGCAGCCGCAGCGCCGCCGCCCTCGCGATGCTGAGCATTATATGCTTGCGCGTCGTGGCATGCATCCGGTGTTCGGGAGCGTCGCAGATCATCTGCGCGCCATAGGCGTCGGCGACGATCAGTCCGGCGTCCTTGGGAAAGATCTCGCAGGGCACCTCGACGGTCGTTGCGAAAAACAGCCTGTCACAGTGCGCCCGATAATCCATCCACTTGTGGTCGGCGCGGAAGTCCGCCACCGACGACTTGATCTCGACGATCCAGATGTCGCCACCGGACCCGAGCGCCACCAGGTCGGCGCGGCGTCCCGAGGACAGCGGCAATTCGCTCACCACGCAATAGCCATGCGCGTGAAGAAGCCGCGCGGTGCCGCGGGCAATCTTTAGCGCCGTCTCCGATTGCCGGCCGTCGACCGGCAGTTCCATTGGCCGGACGAACGGAAGGCTCATGATCAATCTCCCGCGCGCTCCGGGAACGCTGCTTTCAGCGCCCCGCTGGCGGCATCGAGAACGCCACGCTCGGTGATCAGCCCGGTCACGAGGCGCGCCGGCGTTACGTCGAATCCGTAATTCGCAACCGGCGAGCCGTCCGGCACGATCCGCACCGTCTCGATCCGGCCGTCCGCCGTGCGCCCGGTCATGGTGGATTGCTCCTCACCACCGCGTTGTTCGATCGGGATTTCGGCAACGCCGTCCGACACGGTGAAGTCGATGGTCGGCGACGGCAGCGCCACATAGAATGGCACACCGTTGTCCTTGGCGGCCAGCGCCTTGAGATAGGTTCCGATCTTGTTGCAGACGTCGCCCTGCGCCGTGACGCGGTCGGTGCCGACAATGGCGATGTCCACCAGGCCATGCTGCATCAGGTGGCCACCGGTGTTGTCTGCGATGACGGTGTGCTTGACGCCGTGATGACCCAGCTCCCAGGCCGTCAGCGAAGCGCCCTGGTTGCGCGGCCGCGTTTCGTCGACCCAGACATGGATCGGGATACCGGCGTCATGCGCCATATAGATCGGCGCGGTCGCGGTGCCCCAATCGACAGTGGCGAGCCAGCCGGCGTTGCAATGGGTCAGGACGTTGACCGGCTCGCCGCTCTTACGTGCTGCGATCGCTTCGATCAGCGGCAGGCCATTGCGGCCGATGGTCTGGTTGATGGCGACATCCTCATCGCAGATTTCGGCAGCGCGCCGATAGGCCGCCGCGACGCGCGCCTCGCGCGGCTGGTTGCGCACGGCGGCAACCATTTCGTCGAGCGCCCATTTGAGATTGATCGCTGTCGGCCGTGTCGCCAACAGCACCGCATAGGCCCGCTCCAAGCTCTGGTCCGACGCATCGGCACGTAATGCGAGGCAAATCCCGTAGGCCGCGGCCGCGCCGATGAGCGGAGCACCGCGCACCTGCATGGTCTTGATCGCGCGCGCCGCGTCGTCAAGGCTCGCCAAGCGCAGCATCGCGAACCGATGCGGCAGCGCGGTCTGGTCGATGGTGCCGACCGACCAGCCATCCGGCTCGAGCCAGATGGTCCGCATGTGCTTGCCATCGACCTTCATGCGCCCCTCATAGCCTCACCGCGCGACCGGGACAACTCGCCGGCCGCGCCGAT
>JAFKKQ010000150.1 GCA_017304505.1 Hyphomicrobiales bacterium
GAGCGCTGATGCGGAAAAGCCGGTTGTCGAAACAGGCTTGCTTCCTTCATCGAAGACATTGAGTGTAACCGTGCTGCCTGCTGTTAGAAGCTCGACATGCACTCCGGCGACATCTTCCATTTGACCGCCATTAGGCCCCTTAGCGCCATGGGCATGCTGCGCGGCTGCGGGACTTGCCCAGGCCAGGGCAAACGCCACTAGTAAAGCAAATCTCATTAACTCTCTCCTTGAGGTTGGGGTTGGGAAACAACACCGCTTTCGCGGGGATCTTCACGCCGGAGCAGCACATAGAGCGCGGGAAGGACGAGAAGGGTTAGGATCGTTGAAGAAATAATGCCACCGATCACGACGGTTGCTAGGGGTCTTTGCACCTCTGCACCGGCACCAGTAGCGATGGCCATTGGAACGAAGCCAAGCGACGCGACAAGTGCAGTCATCAACACCGGTCGCAGGCGGGTTAGAGCGCCTTCTTCTACGGCCTCGATCAGACGACGACCTTCCGATCTCAACCGCTGAATAAAGGCGATGATTACGAGGCCGTTGAGAACGGCGACGCCTGACAAGGCGATAAACCCGATGCCTGCGCTGATAGAAAGTGGAATGCCCCGCAGCAAGAGTGCCGCAATTCCACCGGTGAGAGCCAAGGGCACTCCGCTGAAGACAAGTGCTGCATCCGCGAGTGAGCCGAGGCTCATGAAAAGCAGAAGGAATATGAGCAATAGTGCAATCGGTACAACGATAGTCAGCCGTTGTGTTGCCGAGACGAGTTGTTCGAATTGCCCGCCCCAGCCGATCCAGTACCCCGCCGGAAGCTTTACCTTTTCAGCGACCTGTTGGCGGGCGTCGGAGACGAAGGAGCCGAGGTCGCGCCCGCGAACATTTGCGCTGACGACGATCCGACGTTTGCCGTTTTCGCGGCTGATCTGATTAGGTCCAGGTGCGATACTGATCTCAGCGACGGAAGACAACGGCGCATATCGGATTTGGGCCAAAGGACTATTGCCGCCGCCGACGCGAACGGTTTGCGCCTGGCCTTCGGCAGGAGGTAATGGGATTGGAAGGTTGCGGATAGCGTCCAGGTCCGACCGAAGGTGCTCGGGCAGTCGAACCACGAGCTCGAACCGACGATCTCCTTCAAATACTAAGCCTGCGCCCTTTCCACCGACGGCAACCTCAACGATGCTTTGTACATCGGCAACACTCAGGCCGAGTCGAGCTAGAGCAGGCCTGTTGAGCTTAACGGTCAGGACAGGAAGGCCGGAGACCTGCTCCGTCTTGACGTCTGCTGCTCCCGGTATCGTCTGCAAGACGCTCTGAACCTGGTTTGCAACCTGAATTAAGGTATCGAGATCGTCACCAAATATCTTTACTCCAACATCGCTTCGGACGCCTGAGATAAGCTCATTGAACCGCATTTGGATAGGCTGCGTAAATTCGTAGGCGTTGCCCGGAAGCTCTTCGACGCGCTTCTCTATGGCCTTCACCAAATCCGCTTTGGATCGTCGAGGATCAGGCCATTCGGCGCGTGGTTTCAGCATAATGAAGTTGTCAGCAACGTTCGGTGGCATCGGATCGGTTGCGACCTCCGCGGTGCCAATCTTTGCAAAGACCTCCTTAACTTCAGGAAATTCGCGAACGGCCGCTTCCAAGGATCGCTGCATCTCGATTGCCTGCGAAAGACTCGTTCCGGGGATGCGCATCGCATGCATGGCAATATCGCCCTCGTCCAGG
>JAFKKQ010000324.1 GCA_017304505.1 Hyphomicrobiales bacterium
CGCTGTTCGATGCCGACATCGATTTGTTCGACGTTCTCAACGCCGTGGCGACGCGCGCGCAACTGCGCGGGCCGACCTACGATTCGGTGCTCGATGCCAAGGTTGACATCGGAACCGTGCTTGCGGCGATGGTCGATGCCGGCCGTGCCGCCTACGGCAACAGCCCCGCCGTCCGCACGCTCGACGACATCGCGCAATCGGTTCAGGGCAGGACCGACACATTCACGCTGGGCACCCTGTTCGATGCCGGCCCCTACCGCGGGCTTCCGCTCGGTGAGAAGCCCAAAATCGGGGTGAGCGCGTCTGCGCTCGATCTACTGACGGCCGCGGCTCAGGTTGCCAACGGACAGCATCAGGTTGGGGCCGCACTCAATGTCAACGTGCCGGGAATCCTCGGCGCGTCGCTCAAACTCGCGGTCGGCGAGCGGCCGGTGACGTCGAGTTGGGTTGCGGTCGGCGGCCCCGGATCGAGCGTGCACACCGCGCAGACGCGGCTGCTGCTGACCGTGCGGGTGAGCGGCGCCGGCTCGATCGCGTCGGTCACCGTTCCGATCTATGTGGAGGTCGCGGCCGGCACAGCGAAGCTGGCGGCGGTCCGATGCGGCTTTCCCGATGCCCAGACTTCGACAGCGACGCTCGATGTCCAGTCGGGCGTCGTCGATGCCTGGATCGGCGATGTGTCCGTTGCGCAATTGGAGAACTTCAGCACCGCGCCCAATCCGGGCCCCGCCGCCCTGGTCGATACGCCGGTGCTCAAGGTCACCGGCCGTGCCCATGCCACCATTTCCAACATGGCGCCGCAGCCCGTGACGTTCAGCTACGCCGATGTCCAGCAGCAGACCCGCAAGACCGTCGGGACGCAGGATTTCACCTCGTCGCTCACGGCTCGGCTGCTGGGCGACCTGCAGCTCAATGCCAGCATCCTGGGCTTGGGGCTCGGCGTGCCGCAGGCGCTGACGGGGCAGGTGGCGGGAATCCTCGCGGGCGCGACAGCGCCCATCGACCGCCTCCTGGCGGATGTCCTGGCAAGTCTGGGGGTGGGTCTTGGCCAGGCCGATGTGTGGGTTCCGGGGATTCGCTGCGACGGGGCCGTGCTGGTGAATTGACAGACCCCCGCTGGCAGGGGGCGCTTCGGCTACCTATCTGAAATATCAGCACCTTAGCTATGCGGTAGCCCGCTTTCGCGGGTTACCCCCGTCTGCTAAGTTGCCACATCCCAAGCTCGAAGCCCGGCAGATATCGCGGCCCCGCGCCGTTCCGGGGCCACGGAGTAGCAATGGCGACTGCAGCACAAAATTCACCCGGCCTGCCCGATATGAAAGTGTCCGTCCGGCAGGTCTTCGGCATCGAAAGCGACATGGAGGTGCCGGCTTATTCCAAGGGCGACGATTACGTCCCCGACACCGATCCCGATTATCGCTTCGACCGGCCGACCACGCTGGCGATCCTCGCCGGTTTCGCCCACAACCGTCGTGTGATCGTGTCCGGCTACCACGGCACCGGCAAGTCGACCCACATCGAGCAGGTCGCGGCGCGGCTGAACTGGCCCTGCGTGCGCGTCAACCTCGACAGCCACATCAGCCGTATCGACCTGATCGGCAAGGACGCCATCGTCATCAAGGACGGCAAGCAGGTCACGGAGTTCCGCGACGGCATCCTGCCGTGGGCCTACCAGAACAACGTTGCGCTCTGCTTCGACGAGTACGACGCCGGCCGCCCCGACGTGATGTTCGTGATCCAGCGCGTGCTGGAATCCTCGGGCCGGCTGACGCTGCTCGACCAGAGCCGGGTCATCAAGCCGCATCCGGCGTTCCGGCTGTTCGCCACCGCCAACACCATCGGTCTTGGCGACACCTCGGGGCTCTATCACGGCACGCAGCAGATCAACCAAGCGCAGATGGACCGCTGGAACGTCGTCACGACGTTGAACTATCTGCCGCACGACAACGAGGTCGAGATCGTGCTCGCCAAGGCGAAGCACTATCAGACCGAGGAAGGCCGCGACATCGTCAACAAGATGGTTCGCGTCGCCGATCTCACGCGCAATGCCTTCATGAACGGCGACCTGTCGACGGTGATGAGCCCGCGAACCGTGATCACCTGGGCCGAGAACGCCGATATCTTCAAGGATCTCGGCTTCGCGTTCCGGCTGACATTCGTCAACAAGTGCGACGAGTTGGAACGGCCGATCGTGGCTGAGTTTTATCAGCGCTGCTTCGGCCAGGAGTTGCCGGAAAGCGCGGTCAACGTGGCATTGAGCTAAACAACGAGCGTCATGCATGGGCATAGCCGGACGAAGGACGGCGTCGCTTCGCTCGCCTATGACCCGCGCATCTGTCTTCTTCGCATGGAGGATGGGTTGCCGGGGCAGGCCCGGCAATGACGACGGAGAGAAATCGCGCGATGTCTTCCAATAGCAAGCCGAAGACGCAGCAAAAAGAATCCCCGGCGGAGCCGTTCAAGCGGGCGGTGACGGGCTGCCTTCGCGCCATCGCCAAGAAATCCGATCTGGAGGTGTCCTTCGCCGCCGAGCGGCCGGGGTTGGTCGGCGGCAAGGCGCGGTTGCCCGAACCTGCACGCAAGCTGACGCGGCAGGAGGCGGCGATCGTGCGCGGCAACGCCGATGCCATCGCGCTCAAGCTCGCTTGCCACGACCCGGCGACGCATCGGCGGCTTCTGCCTGCAAGCCAGCAGGCGCGCGCGGTGTTCGATGCCGTCGAGCAGGCCCGCGTCGAGGCGATCGGCTCGCGACGCATGGTCGGCGTGAAGAACAATCTCACCGCCATGATCGACGACCGATTCCATCGCGGCAAATTCGACGAGGTCACCGATCGCGCCGACGCGCCGATCGAGGAGGCCGTGGCCATGATGGTGCGCGAGCGCCTGACCGGCCAGACGCCGCCGCCGGCTGCGAAAAAGCTGGTCGATCTGTGGCGTCCGTTCATCGAGGATCGCGCCGGCCGCGGCCTCGATAAGCTCGAGCGGCTTCTCGACAATCAGCGCAAGTTCGGCGACGCCGTTCACGACCTGCTGGATTCGCTCGACATGGGCGATGACCGTACCACCTCCGACGAGGAGGAAGAGGGCGAGGAGGGCGATCAGGATCGTCGCAAGGACGAGACCGGCGAGCAGGGCGAGGCCGCCGACTCCGAAGACATGGAGAAGATGAGCGCGGAGGACGCCGAGGCGTCCGCCGATGCCGCCGAAACCACCGAGGAGGCCGTGGATTCGCCGGCCTCCGACATGGCCGACGATGCGGAAATGGGCGAGTCCGAGACCGCCGCCGAGCCGTGGCGGCCGCGCAACGGCCGCAACGAGCCCCACGGGCCCGACTACAAGCCCTTCACCATGCGTTTCGACGAAACGGTGTCGGCCGAGGAATTGTGCGAGCCGGAGGAGCTTGACCGGCTGCGCGGTTACCTCGACAAGCAGCTCTCGAACCTGCAAGGCGTGGTCGCCCGCCTCGCCAACCGTTTGCAGCGCCGCCTGATGGCGCAGCAGAACCGCGCCTGGGACTTCGATCTCGAAGAGGGGATGCTCGATCCGGCGCGGTTGCCGCGCATCGTCATCGACCCGCTGCACGCGCTGTCGTTCAAGCAGGAGAAGGAAACCAATTTCCGCGACACGGTGGTGACGCTGCTGCTCGACAATTCCGGCTCGATGCGCGGCCGCCCGATCACGGTGGCTGCGACCTGCGCCGATATCCTCGCGCGCACGCTGGAGCGTTGCGGCGTCAAGGTCGAAATCCTGGGCTTCACCACGCGCGCCTGGAAGGGCGGGCAGTCGCGCGAGAACTGGCTCGCCGCCGGCAAGACCCCCAACCCCGGCCGGCTGAACGATTTGCGCCACATCATCTACAAGTCCGCCGATGCACCGTGGAGGCGCGCGCGCAAGAACTTGGGGCTGATGATGCGCGAGGGTCTCTTGAAGGAGAACATCGACGGCGAGGCGCTGGATTGGGCGCACAAGCGTCTGCTGGCGCGCCCCGAACAGCGCAAGATCCTGATGATGATCTCCGACGGCGCGCCGGTCGACGATTCCACGCTGTCGGTCAATCCGGGCAACTACCTCGAACGGCACCTGCGCTGGATCATCGAGGATATCGAGACGCGCTCGCCGGTTGAGTTGATTGCCATCGGCATCGGCCACGATGTCACGCGCTACTACCGCCGCGCGGTGACCATCGTCGATGCCGAGGAGCTGGGCGGCGCCATGACCGAGAAGCTCGCCGAGCTGTTCGAGGAAGACGCCATGCTCGAGCCGCAGCGCCGCCCGACGCGGACTGTGGCGCGTAAACTTCACTCTTAAGTGTTTCTGCCGCTTGGCCGCGGCGGCGCGTGTGGCGCGATGAGCTTGCCCCGCGACGGGACCGGCTCATCCCGCAACGGGGAATAACGTGAAAACCTGTCTGTCCCGCGGGCTCGCCTTTCTCGCCATCCTCGTGCTGGCGCTCATTCCCGCAGCGGCGCAGCCGCCGGAAGCAGCCGATGGAATCCAGCGCATCGAGGTCCGCGCCCAATCGATCGAGGCGTTCGAGCCCGGCGAGGCCGGGCGCATACGGTTCGGCGCCTTGGTGTTTCGCGGCGGTCTGGTGCTGGAATCGCCGTATCGCGGTTTCGGCGGTTTCTCCGGGTTGCATGTCGATGCGGACGGCGAGCACTTTGTCGCTGTCTCCGACCGGACCCGGTGGCTGCGCGGGCGCATCGTGACGCGGAACGGCGTTCCGACTGCGGTCGCCGATGCCGAGATGGCTCCGGTCCTTGGCCCGGACGGTCAATCGCTCAAAAGCCGCGGCTGGTACGATACCGAGGCGCTCGCCGAATACGATGGCCGGCTTTACGTCGGCATTGAGCGTGTGAACCGGATTGTGCGTTTCGACTATCAGCGGGACGGATTGCGCGGGCATGGCCATTCGATGCCGGTGCCGGGCGCGATGAAGACACTGCCCTATAACCAAAGCATCGAATGCCTGGCCGCAGTGCCGAAGGATCTGACGAATAAGGACGGTCCACCGGCCGGAACATTGATCTCGGTTTCCGAGCGCGGTCTTGACGCCAACGGCAACCTTCTGGGCTTTTTGATCGGACCCGCGGACGGTGCGTTCACGCTCAAACGCACCGACGATTTCGATATCAGCGACTGCGCCATCGCGCCGAACGGGCAACTGCTGGTGCTGGAACGGCGTTTCTCATGGACGCGAGGCGTGGCGATGCGCATCCGCAGCGTGCCGCTTTCGACGGTGCGGCCCGGCGCGCTGGTCGATGGCACGGAGCTGATCTTCGCCGATATGGGCTATCAGATCGACAATATGGAGGGCCTTTCGGTGCACCGCGCGGTCGACGGCACGCTGGTGCTGACGTTGATCTCCGACGACAATTTTTCACCGTTGCAGCGGACCTTGCTGCTGCAGTTCACGCTGGCCGGAGAATGAGCGCGGAAAGGCTGGCGCTAAAACAGATGCCCCGCTTTCGCGGGGCATGACACGGGAGCTGCTATTCCAGTAACGGTCGGGCTTAGCTCGCCGCAGCCTGCTTTTTCTCGATCGCGCGCTTGAGGTCGCGCACCTTGGGCGCCAGCACGTCGTCCTTGGACTTCAGCAGGAAGGCGTCAAGGCCGCCACGGCGGTCGACGCTTTTGAGCGCGTTGGCCGAAATCCGCAATTTGACCGAGCGGCCGAGCGCATCGGACATCAGCGTGACGTTCACGAGGTTGGGCAGGAACCGCCGTTTGGTCTTACGGTTTGAGTGGCTCACCTTGTGGCCGACCAGGGCCGACTTGCCGGTCAGATCGCAGCGGCGTGACATAACAAAACCCTTGGACTGAGGCGGCGCCGTCATGGCGCCGGACATGGTGCTTGCAATGGATGGCGGACGTATAGTGGCGAGGCTCCGGGGCGTCAAGGCAAGCCGAACCCGCTGGTCCGGATCATAGAAACGACTTAATCCACCCCCGAGATCGGGGATAAGCAGCCTTCCCCCCGGCCGGCGCCTTGATTGGGGACCGCCGGCGCGGCAAAGCGGTTGGCGGCTTCCAAGGAGAACGGCGCCGTGGGCTGGATGATCGTTGGGTCTGCGACGGGGATCGCGGCCGCGGCCTTGCTGGCCGTCGGGCCGACGCAGGCGCAGGGCCGGCTCGACGCCCGCTATGCCGTCACGCTCGCCGGTGTTCCGATCGGCAAGGGCGCCTGGGTGGTCGATATCGCCGATGGTCAGTTCACCGCTGCCGCAAGCGGCGCCACTGCCGGTCTGCTGCGGGTTCTGTCCAGCGGCCAGGGCAGCGGCGCCTCGCGCGGCTATATCGTCGGTGGCAACCCCGTGCCCGCGAGCTTTGCCGCCAGCATCACCGCCGACAAGAAAACCGAGGAAATCCGCATGACGCTGGGTTCCGGCGACGTGAAGGATTTTGTCATCACGCCTCCGCCCAAGCCCGACCCGAACCGGATTCCGGTCACCGAGGCCCATCGTCATGGTGTCAGCGATCCGATGACGGGCTCGCTGGTCCGCGTGCCTGGGACAGGCAATCCGGTCGGGCCGGCCGCCTGCGAACGCACCACGCCGATCTTCGACGGCCGCATGCGCTACAATCTGAAGTTCTCCTACAAGCGCATGGAACACGTCAAAGCCGAGAAGGGCTACGAGGGCCCGGCGGTGGTCTGCGCGGTGTATTTCGTGCCGGTGGCCGGCTATGTGCCGTCGCGCATGGCAATCAAATATCTGGCCAAGCAGCGCGACATGGAGGTGTGGCTGGCGCCGGTCGCGGCCACCCGCGTGCTGGTGCCGTTCCGGGTTTCGATCCCGACGCCGATCGGGCTCGGCTTGATGCAGGCGACGCAATTCGTGTCGGTAGCGCAGCCGCACGCGGCAAGCAGCCGGATGCCGTGATGGCGTTTCCCGATCGATGTCTTGAAAGCCTTGCACCGCTTGCGCCGGTCGCGCCGCGCTGCCACCTATCCACAGGTTGCCCACAGGAGCCGAGGGGTGCGGGCCTTGACTCAAGGCGAGGAGCGTCTCCCGGCGCCTGTTAACAAATAGGGCACCGTTGTGCAGCCGGAATCGTGGCGAGTCACCTCATGTTGTGGCTGTATAAGAGTAAAGCTCGAGATGTCGTAGGGAACGAAGCCGAACGCCACGGCAATACCGATTCGGGCGCGATTCGTTCCAGACTCGTTCGCGCCGTTAAGGTTGCACCCTCGCGGCTTCACATTGTGATACAGAAGGACGAACCTGCGCGCTGACGCAGGTCGTCCCCAGCCTGGAAAACGAATGCCTCTCTCGTTCTCGTCGCCCACCAACCGCGACGGCCGCCTGCGTGGCGCCGGCGTGACCGCTGTCCTCGGACCGACCAACACCGGCAAGACCCATCTCGCCATCGAGCGCATGGTCGGACACTCCTCCGGCATGATCGGGCTGCCGCTCCGGCTCCTGGCGCGCGAGGTCTACAACAAGGTCGCGGGGCGGGTCGGGGACGAGAACGTCGCCCTGATCACCGGCGAGGAGAAGATCAAGCCGCCGAACCCGCGCTTCTGGGTCGCCACCGTCGAGGCCATGCCGCGCGACATCGATTGCGCCTTTGTCGCCATCGATGAGGCACAGCTCGGCGCCGATCTCGATCGCGGCCATGTCTTCACCGACCGCGTGCTGAACCGCCGCGGCCGCGAGGAGACGCTGGTGCTTGGCGCTGCAACCCTCCGGCCGATGGTGGAGAAACTTCTGCCCGGCGCCAACATCGTGCAGCGGCCGCGGCTGTCCACGCTCATTCATTCCGGCGACCGCAAGATCACGCGACTGCCGCGCCGCAGCGCCATCGTCGCGTTCTCGGCCGAAGAGGTCTACGCCATCGCCGAGTTGATCCGTCGTCAGCGCGGCGGTGCCGCGGTGGTGCTCGGCGCGCTGTCGCCGCGCACGCGCAACGCCCAGGTCGCGCTCTATCAAAATGGCGATGTCGATTATCTCATCGCCACCGACGCCATCGGCATGGGTCTCAATCTCGACGTCGATCACGTTGCCTTCGCGTCCGACCGAAAATTTGACGGTTATCAGTTCCGCCGCCTTAACCCTGCGGAGATGGCGCAGATCGCCGGCCGCGCAGGCCGTGCGCAACGCGACGGCACGTTCGGGACGACGGGCCGCTGCCCGCCGTTCGAGGACGACCTGGTGCGTGCGCTCGAAAGCCATTCGTTCGAGCCGATCAAGGTGCTGCAATGGCGCAATGCCGATCTCGATTTTGCGTCGATCGGCGCGCTGCAGGCCTCTCTCGCCATGACGCCCACCGAGCCGGGGCTGACCCGCGCCCCGGTGGGCGAAGACATCCTGGTGCTGGAGCATGCCGCGCGCGACGAAGACATCCGCACGATGGCGGCGGGCAAGGATGCCGTCGAACGGTTGTGGTCGGTGTGTCAGGTGCCGGACTACCGCAAGATCGCTCCGGCCACCCATGCGGAGCTGATCGCAACCCTCTATGGTTTCCTGATGCGGCAGGGTAAAATCCCTGACGACTGGTTCTCCGCCCAAGTCGCGCAAGCCGACCGGACCGATGGCGATATCGATACGCTCTCGAACCGGATCGCGCATGTGCGCACATGGACCTTTGTGGCGAACCGTCCCGACTGGCTGGCCGATCCGGAGCACTGGCAGTCAGTCGCGCGCGGCGTGGAGGACAAGCTTTCGGATGCGTTGCATGAACGTCTCACCGAGCGTTTCGTTGACCGCCGCACCAGCGTTCTGATGCGGCGGTTGCGCGAGAACACGACATTGGAAACTGAAATCAGCAAATCCGGTGAGGTGGTGGTCGAAGGCCACGTCATCGGCCGGCTCGACGGCTTCACCTTTGCCGCGGACGCTTCGGCAGCAGGCTCGGAGGCCAAGGCTTTGCAGGCGGCGGCGCGCTCGGCGCTCGCCGGCGAGATCGACGCGCGGGCGACCAAGCTGACGCAGGCTCCCGAACGCGAGTTCGTACTGGACTCCGACAGCACGGTGCGCTGGGTCGGTGCGCCGGTCGGCAAGTTGATCGCGGGCGATGACGTGCTGCGGCCGCGCCTTCGCGTGATTGCGGACGAGCAACTGACGGGCGCGTCGCGCGAAGCGGTGCAGACCAGGCTCGATCTCTGGCTGAAGACGCACATCGAGCGGCTGCTTGGTCCGCTGTTTGCTCTGGCTGCGGCCGAGGACGTTACCGGCATCGCGCGCGGCATCGCCTTCCAGTTGATCGAGGCGCTGGGCGTGCTGGAGCGGCAGAAGGTGGCGGAGGAGGTCAAGGGCCTCGACCAGCCTTCGCGCGCGTTGCTGCGCCGCTACGGCGTGCGCTTCGGCGCTTATCATCTTTATCTTCCGGCGCTGCTGAAGCCCGCGCCGCGCGGCCTCGCTGCGCAACTGTGGATGCTCAAGCACGGCAATTCTGAAGATAAAGGTCTTGCCGAGCTGCAACGGCTGGCCGGCAGCGGCCGCACCTCGATTCCCGTCGACAAGGAGACGCCGAAGCCGCTCTATCGCACCATCGGTTATCGTGTGTGCGGCGAGCGCGCGATCCGCGTCGACATCCTCGAACGCCTTGCCGACCTGATCCGCCCGGCGCTGGCCTGGCGCGAAGGCGCAAGCGGCACCCGGCCGCCCGGCGCGTTCAACGGTTTCGGCTTCACCGTCACCGGCGCGATGACGTCGCTCACCGGTGCATCCGGCGAGGATTTCGCCTCGCTCCTGCGCTCGCTCGGCTATCGCATGGAGAGGCGGCCCAAACCGCCGGAGCCGGAAACGGCCAAGCCCGCGGAGGCGGACGCGACTGCGGAGGCGGACGCCGCTGCACCTGAGGCTGCGCCCGACGTTCCGGTTGATGGTGCATCCGCCGCCGAGGCCGAAATGTCGGCCGCGCCGGAGCAAGCCGACGCGCCGGTGGAGACGGAAACGGCCGAGCATGCACCGACGCTCGCGCCTGACGCCGAGCCGGAGCCTGAATCGGGCCCGGCACCAGACAGGGTCGAGCCGCCTGCAGCAACCGAGCCTGTCTCGCCTGAGACGGGCGTGGAGCCTGAACCCGCCGCAGCGACTGTCGAGGCAACGGTGGCGGAGACGGGATCGGTGGAGGCCGCACCGAAAGACGCAGAGTCGGCGGAAGCGGTCACCGCCGCTGAGCCGGACATGATCGAGGTCTGGCGGCCAGGCCGTCCGCCGGGCGAGCGCCGCCCCGATGCCGAACGTCATCGCCGCAGCCGTCGCCGGCCGGACCGCTCCGCCAAACCCGCCGGGCAGCCGGCAGGTGAGGGCGCGGCCGTTGCGGCGACCGAACAGTCTGCCGCGCCGGCTGATGCGTCGGTGCGCGCTGCGGACGGCGAACTGCGCGAGCGTCATGGCCGCCGCCGTCATCACCGCAAGCCTGACGGTGAGCAGCAGGGCGAGCGCCGCGCCGAGCGCCCCGACCGTCAAGAGAAACGCGACCGCCCTGGCAATCGGCACGATGGCCGGCCGCCGCGGCGCGATCGTGACCGTGATCGTCGCGATGACAACCGGCCGTCGCGAACATGGAGTTCGAGCCGGGAGCGACGCGGCAAAGGGCCCGATCCGAATTCGCCCTTTGCCAAGCTTCTGGCTTTGAAGGGGAGCAGCTTGAGGGCAACAAGGAACGGTAGCGCGTGCCGAAGTCTGCTCGACTTTATTCTGGGCCGCGCCGATAGCGTGAGCGTTCGTTGGATCGTCAACGGGTCGACAAGTGGTTGTGGCATGCGCGCGTGGTGCGCACCCGGTCGGCTGCGGCAGCATTGGCCGATGGCGGCTATGTCCGCATCAACGGCGCCCGGACTGACACATCGAGCCGCCCAGTGCGTCCCGGCGATGTCGTCACCATCGCGCTGGACCGCGGTGTTCGCGTGCTCAAGGTCGCAGGCTTTGCCGAGCGCCGCGGTTCAGCCGACCTTGCTCACGGACTTTATGAGGATTTCTCGCCTCCGCCGGGGGCGCAGTCCGGACCGCGAGCCGGATCGCGTGAGATCGGCACCGGCCGTCCGACGAAACGGGAACGGCGGGCGATCGACCGGCTGCACGGCCGGGATGAACCGAACGAAGCTTGAAATCGGAAAAAGCATGCCACCCAACCGGGATTGGGGCTGGGAATGGACGGGGCGCGAAGCCATTTCCCGGCAAGGCCCACACGCCATCTGCAACCCCGGCCGGTGCGCTTGTTGCCGCCCTTGCAGCGCCCTGTTCCATGCGGTACGCAGCGGGTTTGGAGCTATGGAATGACCTACGTCGTCACCGATAACTGCATCAAGTGCAAGTACACCGACTGCGTCGAAGTCTGTCCCGTGGATTGCTTCTACGAGGGCGAAAATATGCTCGTCATCCACCCTGACGAGTGTATCGACTGCGGCGTTTGCGAGCCGGAATGCCCCGCCGAGGCGATCAAGCCCGACACCGAATCCGGCCTTGAGAAGTGGCTCGGCCTCAACGCCGAATACGCCAAGCAGTGGCCGAATATCACGGTCAAGAAGGATCCGCCCGCCGATGCCAAGGAATGGGACGGCGTGGCCGATAAATTCGACAAACACTTCTCGGCGGAACCCGGCTCGGGCGACTGATCGCGAGCGTGGTCGTCGGTCGTCGAAGTTGTTAACCGAAATGATGCGTCGGAATGCTTGACAACGGTTAAAGAGCGTTTTTGCAGTGCAATAACGCTTTGATTCTGGCTGCAAATGTGCTATAGAGCTATTTCTATGGATTTATCCCTTGTGCTCCCGGTGGGAGCGTTATTTTTAGGGAAAACGATCCCCATATAAGCCCGAAAGGGCATTCAGTTCACACGCGTAGCTTGTGGCAGGGAAGATGCGTCAAAAGTCTAAGAAGGGATCGCCCGGCGCGAGCCGGCGCGCGAAAAAGACAACTGCCGGAACCTCCCGGCGGACCTCGCAAGCATCACGGGCCAGTGTGCGCCGTGCGGCTCCTGCGGCCAAGGCCCCTGTGCCTGTCCGCCGTAAGCCGGAACAAGGAGCAGTTCCTGGAATGACAGCCAAGAAGACGACCCAACGCCAGGGCTTCAAGACCAACGAATACATCGTCTATCCGGCTCACGGTGTCGGTCAGATTGTTGCGATCGAGGAGCAGGAGGTGGCGGGCGCCAAGCTCGAGCTTTTCGTCATCAACTTCGTCAAGGACAAGATGACGCTGCGGGTGCCCACGGCCAAGGTTGCCGCGGTCGGCATGCGCAAGCTCGCTGAGGGCGGCTTGGTCAAGCGCGCGCTGGAGACGCTGAAGGGCCGCGCCCGGATCAAGCGCACCATGTGGTCGCGCCGCGCCCAGGAATACGAAGCCAAGATCAACTCCGGCGATATCGTCGCCATCTCCGAGGTGGTGCGCGACCTGTTCCGGTCGGAATCGCAGCCCGAGCAGTCCTACAGCGAGCGGCAGCTTTATGAAGCCGCCCTCGACCGGCTGTCGCGCGAAATCGCGGCCGTGCAGCACGTCACCGAGACCGAGGCGGTCAAGGAGATCGAGGCGGCGCTGGCCAAGGGGCCGCGCCGCGGTCCGAAGCCTGCGGCCGAGGCTGAAACCGAGGAGGCCGTTGAGGAAGAGGCGGCGTAGGCAAGCCACTCTCGTCTTGCAAGAGTTCGGAAGGCCCGGCCGCAAAGCCGGGCCTTCGGCTTTTTTCGCTGCCACGGCGACTTCCAGCCCCGCTTGCCGGCGTTCCCTTGCCTTCACCTCATAGGGCTCGATGGGGCTTGCCGTTCTTTCCGCCGCAGCGAGGGGTATGTGCTCGTGGCACGCCGGTCGGCTACGCTGCGTCGGAACAAGGCAGCGTGAGAATTTGCGATGACCGATGCGAGCAACCATCCGCCGATGTGCGCGGGGCCGATCCTGGCGACGCGCAAGCCCCGGCTCGCGCTGCCGCTGCACGCGGCCGATTGCCATTGCCATGTGTTCGGCCCGCGTGACCGCTATCCGTGGGTCGCGAACCGGCTGTACACACCGCCGCCGGTGGGGCTCGACGATTACCTCGCGATGCTGCGCGTCGCCGGTTTTGAGCGCGGCGTGCTGGTGCAGACCGGCCTTTACGGCAACGACAACCGCTTCCTGACGGATACCCTTCGAGCTCATTCGGGGCGGCTGCGCGGCATCGCGCTGATCGACGAGGACATCACCGACGCCACGTTGCGCGATCTCGCCGACGCCGGCGTGCGCGGCTTCCGCGTCAACCGCACCGCCAAGACCGGGCTCGCGTTCGACGTGGCGCGCCGCCTTGCCGAGCGCACCAAGGAGCTTGGCTGGCATGTGCAGTTCCTGCTCGACGTCGAGGACCATCCCGACCTCGACACGTTGCTCGGCAGCTTCGCCACCGAGGTGGTGGTCGATCACATGGGCCGGCCCGATGCGTGCAAGGGCGTCGATGCGCCGGGTTTTCAGGCGCTGATCCGGTTGCTGAAGTCGGGCCGCGGCTGGGCCAAGCTGTCGGCGCCGTACCGGACGTCGCTGTGCGAGCCGCCGTACGATGACATGACGCCGTTCGCGCAGGCACTGGTCGCCGCCGCGCCTGAGCGTCTGGTGTGGGGCTCGGACTGGCCCCACGTCCTGTTGGATAAGACTATGCCGAACGACGGCGACCTGGTGGATCAGATTGCCGTCTGGATTCCGGACGAGGCCGTGCGCCGGCGCATCCTGGTCGACAACCCCGAACAGCTTTATGGCTTCGAGCGGCGGTAAGTGGCGCTATGTCTTAGCTCTGCCCCACGGCCATCCGTATCGCGGCACGGCCGCCCTATAGGCTTCGTAGCTCTCACCGAACCGGCGTCGGAGATAGCGCTCCTCGCGAAGGACCACGCCGTAGTGGACGAGCAGCGCGGCGGGGATCAGGAGAATCGCTGTCCAGTCGGAGCGAAACAGGATCGCGAGTCCCAATACCAGCAGCAGGAAGCCCTGATACATCGGGTTGCGGGTTCGCGCATAAATACCGTGGGCGGCAATCGTTGTGGTCGGTATCCACGGCTGGAACGCCGTCCCGGCACGACGGAAGACCACATTGGCGCGGTAGATGTGCCAACCGCCCAGGGCCATCAGCGGTGCCGCAACGGCGTCGCGAATCCAGGCCGGCACATGGCCGATGACCTTGATGAGGTGAAGCGAATCGAACGCGATGCCCAGTCCCAGCGCTGTGAAGGCGATCCAAGGACCGGGTGCGATAATGCCGGCCACGTCAGATTCTGCATGTTCCGGTTTTGTATGTTGCGCCTCCGCCGACGCACCGTCGGACGCAAATTCTCCCGGACGTTCCATTCTTTGTGAGTTCTCCGCTTCCGGCCAAGCGTTTTTCGACCAGGGGTTCCAGCCGAGCGTTGCGAAGACCGGCCGTGCGGCAGCCCGCGGGGCAAAGATGCCGGGATCGCGCCGCGCTCGCAAGCCTTGCGGGCGTTTCGTTGGAGCAAACGGAATTGACGATGGTGGGCGGCGCGTGAACCGTGCCGGCCTTCACACCGCGACAGCGGTGGCGTCATAGGCGTAGAGCCACTCCATGCGCTCGCGCACACGCTCCTGCTGCCACTCGCGCGCAACTTGCGTCGCCACCGCGCCCTGTTCGGCGAGTTTCGGGCTGAAGGCGGAACGCCGGTTCTCGTGCGATTTGCGCACGACGGCCGCGGTGCGCTCGCGCCGGGCCTCCTCGTAGTGGCTGAACGCGGTCGAGGGTTCGTTGAAGTGTTTGTCGAGGCAGGCGGCGAGCACGTAGCCATCTTCAATTGCCATGACGCCGCCCTGGCCGAGGAACGGCAGCGTCGGGTGGCAGGCGTCGCCGAGCAGCGTCACCCGCCCCTCGCTCCAGCGCGCCATCGGGCCGCGCACCATCAGCGCCCATTTGTACGGCGTCTCGATCCGGTCGATCATGGCGTGAACGTCGCTGTGCCAGCCACGGAAGTCGTTGCGAAGCTCGTCCGGCGTGCCTTTCGCGACCCAGGATTCGACCTGCCAGTCGTCGCGCTCGATGAAGCTGATGAAGTTCATGATCTCGCCGCGCCGCACCGGATAATTCTGGACGTGGCCGCGCGGTCCAAGCCAGTTGACACCCACCATCTCCCGCAGATGCGGCGGCAGATCGTTCATGGGGATCAGCCCGCGCCAGGCCACGACGCCGGTGAACTCGGGGCGGGCGGCGCCGAACAACCCGGCGCGGATCTTGGAATGGATGCCGTCGGCGCCAATGACATAGGCCGCACGCACCGCGGCGCCGTCCTCGAAGCGCGCTTCGGCGTGGCCGCCTTCCGATGTCGCGCCGGTGCAGCGCCGGCCGAGCCTGATGGCGTCGGGCTTCAGCGCCTGCACCGCGCTTGTGAGCAATCCGTGCAGGTCGTTTCGGTGCAGCATGAGGTGCGGCGTGCCGTAGCGCTGCACGCTGGCGCGGCCGAGATCG
>JAFKKQ010000151.1 GCA_017304505.1 Hyphomicrobiales bacterium
CCTGGGATGCCGAGGCAGGCCAGTTCTTCTGGCACCGCTTCTATTCGCACCAGCCGGACCTCAACTTCGACAATCCGCGCGTGCTCGACGAGGTGGTCAGGGTCATGCGCTTCTGGCTCGATGCGGGCGTCGACGGACTGCGCCTCGATGCCATTCCCTATCTCGTGGAGCGCGACGGCACCAACAACGAGAACCTTCCCGAGACGCACGAGATCCTGAAAAAGATCCGCGGGGCGCTCGACGAGGAGCACTCTGACCGGATGCTGCTTGCCGAGGCCAACCAGTGGCCGGAGGACACCCGTCCCTATTTCGGCGAGGGCGACGAATGCCACATGGCGTTCCATTTCCCGCTGATGCCGCGCATCTACATGGCGCTTGCCCAGGAGGACCGGCATCCGATCTCCGACATCATGCGCCAGACGCCCGAAATCCCGGAAAGCTGCCAGTGGGCGATCTTCCTGAGAAACCATGACGAGCTGACGCTCGAAATGGTCACCGACAGGGAACGCGACTATCTCTGGAAGACCTACGCCTCCGACACCCGCGCGCGCATCAATCTCGGCATCCGCCGGCGCCTCGCACCCCTCATGCAAAACGACCGGCGCAAGATCGAATTGATGAATTCGCTGCTCCTGTCGATGCCGGGAACGCCCGTCATCTATTACGGCGACGAGCTCGGCATGGGTGACAACATCTATCTCGGCGACCGCGACGGCGTGCGCACCCCCATGCAATGGTCGCCCGACCGCAATGGCGGCTTCTCGCACGCCAATCCGCAGGCCCTTTACTCCCCGCCCGTCATGGACCCCGTCTACGGCTACCAGACGATCAATGTGGAGGCGCAGGAGGCCGACTCCTCCTCGATGCTGAACTGGAATCGCCGCCTGATCGCCGTGCGCAAGCAGCACGACGCCTTCGGCCGCGGCGATTTCAACATGCTCTATCCGCGCAACCGGCACATCCTCGCCTATTTGCGGAGCTACGGCGAGGAGACCATCCTGTGCGTGGCGAACCTGTCGCGCTCGGCGCAGGCCGTCGAGCTCGATCTTTCCGCCTTCCGCGGGCGGGTGCCGGTCGAGCTTCTGAGCCGCTCGCCCTTTCCGCCGATCGGCGAATTGCCCTATCTGTTGACGCTCTCGCCCTACGGCACCTTCTGGTTCGAGCTTGCCACGCAAACCGAATCGCCCGCCTGGCACACCGACATGCCCGAGCCCCTGCCCGAATTCATCACGCTCACCCTCATCGGCGGCCGCCTCGAAAGTGCGCTCGAAGGGCGCGAGCGCCGGCAGCTCGAATCCGACGTGCTGCCGCAGTTCGTGCAGCGCCAGCGCTGGTTCGGGGCGAAGGAGGAGACCATCCTATCCGCCAGGGCCTCGGAACTCGTCAATCTGGGCGACGGGGCGGGCGGCCTCTTCGTGGTGAGCGTCGACCTCAAGCAATCGGGCGAGCAGCGCTACCTGTTGCCGCTCGGCATCCGCTGGGGCGAGGACGAGCAGCACTCGAAGATGGTGATTCACGGCCAGGTCATCCCGGGAATCCTGAGGCGAACGAACCTGGTCGAGTGGGCAGGCTACGCGCATGGCGAGAGCGACCCCTACGCCGTGCCCGCCTGGTGGACCTTGCGGAAGTAAGCGCCAAACTCGGCTATAATCAGCATTATGTCGAGCTTACCCGCTCGTCCTCATTCTTTAAATTCGAGGGCCGCGGCGTAGAC
>JAFKKQ010000325.1 GCA_017304505.1 Hyphomicrobiales bacterium
CACGACGTCGATGAAGAACGGCAGCACCTCTTCCAGCACCAGGAGCGCGATGGCTCCGATTACGGGGCCGAACACAGTGCCCATGCGGCCCAGCACCGCCATGACAATGAGATCGCCGGACCGTGTCCAGTGCATGATCGCGGGGCTGATGAAATCGGTGTGGTTGGCGAGCAGCGCGCCCGCCAGTCCGCACATCACCCCGGCGACGACGAAGCAGACAAGCTTGTAGCGGAACGTCGGAAAGCCGATGGCGCGCATCCGGCGGTCGTTGGAGCTCGCGCCCTGGATCGCCATGCCGAAGCGCGAGTTGACCAGCCGCCAGACGATATAAAGCGTCAGCAGGAGCAGGGCGAAGCACAGGTAGTAGAAGAAGGTCTTGTTCGACAGATCGAACCAGCCGCCGAACTGGCTGCGCTTATAGATCGTGAGTCCGTCGTCGCCACCATAGCGATCAAGCCCGATGGCGACGTAGTAGATCATCTGCGCAAAGGCGAGCGTGATCATGATGAAATAGACGCCGCGCGTGCGCAGGCTGAGCGCGCCGACACCGAGCGCGAACAGCCCCGAGGCGACAAGCGCCACCGGCCACTGCACGAAACCCGAGTTGATGCCCTCTTTCGCCAGGATGCCGACAGCATAGCCGCCGATTCCAAGATATGCAGCGTGGCCGAAGCTCACCATGCCGCCGAAACCCATGATGAGATTCAGGCTCACCGCCGCGATCGCCAGGATGACGATGCGGGTGAACAGCGACATCAGGAAGTAGTTGCCGGTGAGCGCCGAATAGACCGGCACCAGCGCGAGAAGCAGCAGCAACGCGACGACGACGGCGTTGCGCGGGGTGGCGACGGCCGTCATTTGCTGGCCGCCGGGAACAGACCTTCGGGCCGGAAGACAAGGACGGCGGCCATCAGCATATAAATCAGCATCGAGGATAGCGACGGACCCAGGCTCGATGCCGCGCTGTAGCTGACGTAGCTGCGCACCATATCGGGAATGAAGGCGCGGCCGAGCGTGTCGATCAGGCCGACGATGATCGCCGCGACAAACGCACCCCGGATCGATCCGATGCCGCCGATGATGATGACGACGAAGGCCAGGATCAGGATGTTTTCGCCCATGCCGATCTGCACGGTGAGGATCGGCGCCTGCATCAACCCGGCGAAGCCTGCCAGCGCCGCACCGAGCCCAAACACCAGCGTATAAAGCAGCTTGATGTTGACGCCCAGCGCGCCGACCATTTCGCGGTTGGATGCGCCGGCGCGGATCAGCATGCCGATGCGGGTTCGCATCACCAGAACATAAAGCAACAGCGCAACCACAAGCGTCGCCGCGATGATGACCAGGCGATAGACTGGATAATGGACGCCGGGCAGCACCTGCACGGCGGAAAGCATCTCGCTCGGCAGCGGCAATGTCATGCCGGCCGGCCCCCAGATCAGCCGCACCAACTCATTGAAGAACAACAGCAAGCCGAAGGTCGCCAGCACATGATCGAGATGGCTGCGGCCGTAGAGCGGCCGGATGGCGATCAGCTCCAGCACCATGCCGCAGATCAGCGCGGCGACCAGCGCCAGCGCCGCGCCAGCGACAAAGCTGCCGGTCCATGCGGCAAAGGTCGCGGCGAAATAGGCGCCGATCATGTAGAGCGAGCCGTGCGCCAGGTTGACCAGATCCATAATGCCGAAAATCAGCGTCAACCCGGCCGCCAGCAGAAACAGCAGCATGCCAAGCTGAATGCCGTTCAGGCATTGTTCGATGAAATAGAGCATCGTGTTCGTCCGACTGGACCTCGAGAAAAGCGGGCCTTACAGCCGCGGACTCCCGTGTTGCTCCGTCATACCCAACTTCATGCCGGCGGCTCGCCTGGAAACGCACCGCCCACCGATCGGGACGGCCGGGAGAAAGCCAAGCCTTGATGACGGCGGGGACCGATCAATCCATGAGACCCGTCAAAAAAACAAGACGGCAGAAGCGCGCGCTTCCGCCGTCCTGCCATCACCGTCCGATCACTTCGGCATATGGCACTGTGCCACGTGCTTATCCTGGTCGTCCTTGACGATCAAAGCGACGGTTTTCATTCGGTACTCGTTGCCGTCCTTGACCGCATCTTGCAGGTAGAAGTTCTGGATCGGCATGTGGTTGGGGCCGAACCTGAAGTTGCCGCGCACCGACTTGAAATCGGCCTTCTCCATCGCCTTGCGGAGAGCGGCCTTGTCGCTGACGTTGCCCTTGGTCTGCTTCAGCGCACTGTCGATCAGCATCGCTGCGTCGTAGGTCTGAGACCCGTAGAACGACGGGTTGATCTTGTACTTGGTCTTGTAGTCGGCGACGTACTTCTTGTTGGCATCGTTCGGCAGATCGCTGACCCATTGCTGCGCGCCCGGAATGCCGACGGCGAGATCCTTCAACCGCGGCAGCGACAGGTCGTCGATGGTGAACGCGGTGTAGAGCGGAATCTGACCCTTCAGGCCGGATTGCGCATACTGGGTGACGAATTGGACACCGGCGCCGCCGGGATAAAACGCAAAGATCGCGTCGGGCTTGGCGGCTCGCGCCTTCGACAGCTCCGCGGAGAAGTCGAGTTGATCCGGCCAACGGGTCAGTTCGCGCCCGACGATCTTGCCCTTGAAGGTGGCGGCGACGCCTTCCAGCATGTCCTTGCCGGCCGCGTAATTCGGGCCGATCAGGAACGCGGTCTTCACGCCCTTCTGGTTCATGTAAAGACCGACCGCCTGCGGCGTCTGGTCATTGTTCCAGGAGGGCGTTGGTGATGACGGTGAAGGTCTTGGAATCCACCAGCGGCTTGAGCGACGCCAGCAACACGTTCGACCAGATGTAGCCGACCATGAAATCGACCTTGTCGGCCTGGATCAGCTTCTCGGTCTTCTGCTTGCCGATCTCCGGCTTGAGCTGGTCGTCCTCGTAGATGACTTCGACCGGCAAGCCCCCAAGCTTGCGGCCGAGATGGTCGAGCGCAAGCTCGAACGAGTTGCGCATGTCGTTGCCGATCGCGGCAACCGGCCCGCTGAAGGTGCTGACGAAACCGACCTTGATCGTCTTCTGCTGCGCCGCGGCCGGGGCCGCAGCCAACGCCGCAACAGCGCAAGCCGCAAGGAGTACGCGCTTCATGGATACCCTCCGAAGGTAAGACGTTATAGGCAAGCTTAGCGCGAGGGCGCCTCGTCGCGCAATTTGAAGCGCTGGATCTTGCCGGTCGCGGTCTTTGGCAAGTCGGGGCGAAATTCGATCCAACGGGGATATTTATAGGGGGCCAGCTTGGATTTGACGTGGTCCTGGAGCATCCGCGACATCAGGTCACGAGCGGCGGCGTCTGCGACTTTCGTCTGATCCTTGAGCACCACGAACGCCTTGGGCTTCACCAGCCCCTCGCCGTCGAGCCAGGCCACCACCGCGGCCTCGAGCACGTCCGGGTGGGTGGCGAGCGCCCCCTCGACCTCGAACGGCGACACGTACATCCCGGACACCTTCAGCATGTCATCGCGGCGGCCGCAGTAAACGAAATAGCCCTCCTCGTCCTCGACATACTTGTCGCCCGAGCGCGTCCATTCGCCCAGGAAGGTCGAGCGCGACTGCTCGCGATTGTTCCAGTACATGACCGCGCCGGTCGGGCCGGCGATCAGCAATTCGCCCATCTCGCCGCGCGGCACCGGCTGACCGTCGTCGCCGACAAGCTTGCAGGCGTAGCCCGGGACCGGCTTGCCGGTGGTGCCGTATTTCACATCGCCGTCGCGGTTGGAGAGAAAGATGTGCAGCATCTCGGTCGAGCCGATGCCATCCAGGATGTCCACGCCGTAACGCTCGACCCAGCGCCGGCCGACATCGGTCGGCAGCGCTTCGCCCGCCGACACGCAGCGGCGCAACTTCAATTCCGCACGCGACGGTGCGTTCGGGCTCGCGAGGAACGCGGCATAGAATGTCGGCACGGCGTAGAACACGGTGACGGGATGCTGGCGCAGCAGCGCGGTGACGCTGTCCGGCGTCGGCCGGTCCGCCAGCAGCACCGTGCAGGCGCCGGCCGACATCGGAAAGGTCAGCGCGTTGCCAAGCCCGTAGGCGAAGAACAGCTTTGCCACCGAATAGCAGACATCGCTCTCGGTGATGCCGAGGAACGGCCCGCCGTAGAGGTCATCGGTCAGCTTGAGATCGGCATGGACGTGCACTGCACCCTTGGGCTTTCCCGTCGAGCCCGAGGTGTAGAGCCAGAACGCGATGTCGTCGCTCACAGTCGGCGCGGTCCGGTCGTCCGGCCGGGCCGCGGAGATCAGGCCCTCGAAACGCTTGAGTCCGTGCGCGCTGTCCCCGGAGACGATCACCTGCTCGAGATCGGGGCATTCGTCGATCAATTTCTGGAATTTCGGATATAACACTTCCGACACCACCAGCACGCGGGCGCGGCTGTCGGCCAGCATGAAGCGGTAGTCCTCCTCGGTCATGAGCGTGTTGACGGGCACGGCGACGACGCCGGCCTTGAGGCAGCCGAGGAAGGCGGTGGGCCAGTCGATGGTGTCGGTCAGCGCGATCAGCACGCGCTCCTCGCGATGCACGCCAAGCGCCCGCAACACCGCAACAAATCGGGCCACGCGATCGGCGAGCGCGCCGTAAGTCCACACGCCGCGCGGGTCGATGAAAGCCGGCTTGCCCGCACGCCCGGCCTTCAAGTTCCGGCCGAGGATGTCGGCGGCGAAATTGTAATCCCGCGGGATCGCGCCCACGCGCGCCGTGGCCCTGTTGGGCACCGCGGCATCCGCCCGCACATTCGTCTTGGCAAGAGCCATTCGCATCCCCACGGAAAGATGGAGTATTATGCAAGCGGCCTTGCAAAGCCGCAATATCCGCCATCACACCTGCGACGATCCGTTTGGAGTTTGCATCGATGATCCTGAGCCGCGACCGCATCCTCACGACCCACGTCGGCAGCCTGCCGCGCAACGAAAAGCTGTCCGACCTCCTGATGTCGCAGGAGGAAGGCAAGAGCTACGATCCGAAGATGTTGGCGGACGAGATGGACAAAGCCGTTCGTCACGTGGTCGGCAAGCAACTCGAAGCCGGCATCGACGTCGGCAACGACGGCGAGCAGCAGCGCGTCGGCTTCCAGACTTATGTGCCGCAGCGCATGTCCGGCTTCGGCGGCATCTCCAAGCGCCGTCGCGGTCAGGAGTTCGAGGAGTTTCCCGATCTGCTGGCCTATCTGGTGCGCCGCTTTCCGCAGCAGACCAAGGGACAGCATGCCGCGCCCGAGGCGCAGTCCGCCATCAAATACAAGGACCTGAAGCCGATCCAGGACGAGACCGCGCGGCTCAACAAGATTGCCGACGAGTTGCATGCCTTCAGCGCGCGTTTCATGACGGCGGCGTCGCCCGGCATCATCTCCACCACAATGCTCAACGCGCATTACGAATCGCACGATGCCTATCTCGACGCCATCGCCGACGAGATGAGCAAGGAATACCAGGCGATCCACGATGCCGGACTGATCCTGCAAATCGATGCGCCCGATCTCGCGATGGATCGCACCATGATGTATCGCGACCTGTCCGACAGCGAGTTCGTCAAGCGTTGCGAGCGCCACGTTGCGGCCATCAACCGGGGTATTCGGGGCATCCCGCACGACCGCGTGCGGCTGCATGTCTGCTACGGCAACTGGGAAGGCCCGCACATCCACGACATCCCGCTGGAGAAAATTCTGCCGGCGCTCTACACCGCCAACGTCGGCGCGCTGACCATCGAGTTCTCCAACCCGCGCCACGCCCACGAATATTCCGCGATCAAGAAGCACAAACTGCCGGACCACATGATCCTCGTTCCGGGTGTTGTGGAAACGACGTCGAACTTCGTCGAACATCCCGAAGTGGTGGCGCGGCGGATCGAGGAGGCGGTGGCCGCGGTCGGCGATCGCGAGCGGGTGATCGCCTCGACCGATTGCGGCTTCGGCACCTTCACCAAGCGCGAATGGGTGATCGAGCCGGTGGTCTGGCTCAAGCTGAAGTCGATCCGCCAAGGCGCCGACATTGCCTCGCAGAGGCTGTGGGGCAAGAAGGTCGCCTAGCAGAAGTTGCGGTGGCGCGGTGCAGCCACCGGCTGCATCGCGCAGCAAGCGCCGGCGATTTGCCGCACGGCTGTTGCCCATCGTCCCATCTTGCCGTCACAATCGGCATGTCGGCGGCGTTGAGACGGGGCATCGCAGACATCCGATCCGCAGCCCGTCTGAGGCGAGGACAGCCGATGCGACGGATTGCGACAGCCGCGTTGCTGATTGCGTTGACGATGATAACGGCGCCGTTCCCGGCGCGTGCCGCCGATTACCCCGACAGACCCATCCGCATGGTCGTGCCTTATCCGCCGGGCGGCGTGCTCGACACCTCTGCGCGCATCATCGGGCGCAAGTTGGGCAGCCTGCTCGGTCAACAGATCGTCATCGAAAACAAGCCCGGCGCCAGCGGCACGCTGGGCGCCGCGACAGTGGTGAAGGCCGACGCTGACGGTTACACACTGCTGCTGACGACCGGCGATCTCGTCACCATGCCGAGCCTTCTGCCGGCCGCAACCTTCGACTCGAACAAGGATCTTCTGCCGATCGCAATGGTTGGCAGCGCGCCGATGGCGCTGGTCGCCAACGTCAACGCGCCGTTCAACAACGCGAAGGAACTGGTCGCCGCTGCGAAGGCTGCGCCGGGCACCATCAGTTACGGCATCCCGGGGATCGGAACGATCAACCACGTCGCAGCCGAATGGTTCTTCCACGCCGCCGGCATCAAGCTGCAACCCGTTCCCTACCGGGGCAGTGCGCAGCTCGTGAACAGCGTTGCCGCCGGCGACATTCCGCTCGGCATCATCGCGCCATCCACGGCGAAATCGTTGGTCGAGGCCCACAAGCTCAAGGTCATCGGCCTGAGCGGCAAGCGGCGCCCGTCGTTCCTGCCTGCGTCGTGGGCGACATTCGCTGAAAGCGGCTTTGACGTCGATGCGCTGTTGTGGATCGGGGTCTTCGCTCCGGTGGGCACCCCCGAACCCATCATGAAACGGATCGGAGAGGAGTTGGCCCGCGCCACGGCCGACCCGGAGGTCAAGAAGCTGCTCAACACCGCGGGGATCGACGTCGAAAACATGGCCCAGCCGGAATTTGGAAAATACATCCGTATGGATACCGCCCGCTACGACGACATCATTCGCAAAACGGGAATCCAGATCAAACGCTGACGATTCACGGGCGGCTTGACGGACAAAGCAACGACACAAGATGGCAACGGCCGTGCTCGCTTTCACGGCCAAGCCTGGCCGTTGCAGCCATTCCAGGGCGCGCCTTTCGGCATGCTCACGCATGCGGCGCGCACTTCTTCCGATAAAAGCCCTATAAGAGCACCGTGAAGTTCAAACGGGAGTTACGCGGATAGAGGTACTCGATCGAGCGTGGAGAGAACAAATGCGGCGAATCGCCATGACATTGACTCTGGGCGTCCTGATTGCAGCCTGCGCGTTGCCCACGGCACGCGCTGCCGACTATCCGAATCGACCCATCCGCATGGTCGTGCCCTACCCGGCAGGTGGCGTGCTCGACAGCTCGGCGCGCATTATCGGCCGCAAGCTCGGCGAATATCTCGGCCAGCAGATCGTCATTGACAACCGTCCGGGCGCCAGCGGAACGCTGGGCGATGCCGTGGTCGCACGGGCCGAACCCGACGGCTACACGCTGCTGCTGACATCCGGCGATTTCATCATCATGCCGTCGCTCGTTCCGGCCATGAGTTTCGATCCATACAAGGATCTCGCGCCGATCGCGCTAGTCGGCAGCACGCCGATGCTCGTGGTCGCCAACATCAACGCGCCGTTCAACAACGTGAAGGAACTGATCGCGGCCGCGAAAGCCGCGCCGGGCTCCATCGGCTATTCGTCGCCCGGAGTGGGCACCATTAACAATGTCGCCGGCGAATGGCTCGCCCATGCCGCCGGCATCAAGCTGCTCCACGTTCCCTATCGCGGCGGCGCGCCAGCCGCAAACGGCGTGGCGGCGGGCGATGTGCCTCTCGGTTTCATCACGCCATCCTCGGCACTGTCGCTGCTCGCCGCCAAGCGCGTCAAGGTGATCGGGCTGACCGGCAAGCGGCGCCCGGAATATGCCCCACCGTCATGGCCGACGCTGGCGGAAAGCGGGATCGATATCGATTCTGTCCTTTGGAACGGCGTCTTCGCCCCCGCGGGCACCCCGGCGGCCGTTCTCGACCGGCTCGGCAAGGAGCTGACGCGCGCCGCCCACGACCCCGAAATCCGCGAGGCCCTCAACAAGGCCGGCATCGACGCCGAGAGCATCGTTCAACCGGCCTTCGGAGAGCGCATCCGCTCCGACGCCGCACGATACAAGGACATCATCGAGAAAACCGGCATCAAGATCAGCCGCTGACCGCCGTTTGGCGTCGGCAAAGGTCCGCTATCAGCCCCAAGGGTATTCATGAGCGATCTGATCCTCTACGACTTCGGCAACTCGGTGTGCTGCCAGAAGGTCCGCATCACGCTGGTCGAGAAGGGGCTGACGTGGCAGGCGCGCCGGGTCGACCTGTTCAAGACCGAGCAATATGACCCGGACTATCTCAAGCTCAATCCCAAGGGCGTCGTGCCGACGCTGGTGCACAACGGCACGCCGATCATCGAATCCACGCTGATCTGCGAATATCTCGACGAGACGTTCCCCGATCCGCCGCTGATGCCGAAGGACCCGGCCGGGCGCACGCGCATGCGGCTGTGGAGCAAGTTCGTCGACGAGGGCCTGTTCGACGGTGCGACGGAGCTGAGCTTCTCCGCCATGTTCCGCGAACGCATGCGAACGATGCCGGCGGAGTTGCGCGAGAAGCGGTTTCGCAACGTCGGCGACCCGCGCCGAACGGACCGCTTCAAATCGACCTACGAACATGGCGTGCAATCGCCGTTCGTGCTGCACGCCATCGCCGCCTACGAGCGGGCGTTCAAACATCTGGAGGCGACGCTGGCGGAGGGCGGCCCCTGGATCCTCGGCACGCGGCCGACACTCGCCGACATCAACCTGATGCCGTTTGCCGCCCGGCTCGATTATCTCGGCCTGCTCGATGTCTGGACAGGCGACCGCCCCCGCGTGCGCGACTGGTGGGCCCTGGCGAGCGACTGGCCGAGCTTCAAGAAAGGGCTGCGCGATCTCATTTCGGAAACCGAGTTCGCTGAGATGCGCAGCCACGGCCCTAAAATCCGCGACCAGGTGGCGGCCCGGCTTGCCGAGCTGCGAGGGCTTTGACCGCCCCTGCTCGCGGCCTCCGACCCAAACAGCGCACGGGGCAAAAGCGGGCCGGGGCGAGACTCATCGTCATGGCGCGACCGCGTGGGACCATGCCCGCACGATCCAGTTCCATCAGCGACGAGGCGCATCCGTTCACCGATCGGTTTGGCGTTACGGCGGTTGATGCTGCACCGGCCCCATACACCAGCTATAATGACGCGAAAGCGCCCCCCCCTATTCGAAGTTGCGAGGAGCAAGTCATGGACGACATCACCAAGCGCGAACCGCGCACCATCCGCGCTGAGGACGTCAATCCGCGCTACAACTGGGGCCGCCACCTGCCGGCGCTCGGCACAATGGGCGTCGACTTCGAGGAGCGCGTCGACTACCGCCGCCTGCAACGCTACCGGCTGGCGCGCGCACAACAGGCATTAGAGGCATCCGATCTCGGCGCGCTCCTGGTGTTCGACGTCAACAACATCCGCTATCTCACCTCGACCAAGATCGGCGAATGGGAACGCGACAAGCTCTCGCGCTGGGCGCTGCTGCCGCGCGGCGGCGAGCCGATCCTGTGGGACTTCGGATCGGCGGCCGTCCACCACAAGCTCTATTCGCCGTGGCTCGACCCGGCCAATTGCAAGGCCGGCCTCGTCGGCCTGCGCGGCACCGTCGATCCGTCGTTCGGCCTGATGAAGCACCACGCCGAGGAGTTGGCCTCGATCCTGAAGTCGGCCGGCGTCGCCAACATGCCGCTCGGCGTCGACATCATCGAACCGCCGATGATGTTCGAGTTGGAGAAAGCCGGCCTCAAGGTGAAGGACGGCCAGCAGGTCATGCTGGAGGCGCGCGAGATCAAGTCGGCGGACGAGATTGCGCTGCTGAACCGCGCCGCCGCGATGGTGGATGGCGCCTATCATCTCATCCACGAGCAGCTCAAGCCGGGCGTGCGCGAAAACGACATCGTGGCCGAGGTCAACAAGTTCCTCTACACACACGGCTCCGACGATGTGGAAGCGATCAACGCCATTTCCGGCGAGCGATGTAACCCGCATCCGCACAACTTTACCGATCGGCTGATCCGTCCCGGCGATCAGGCGTTCTTCGATATCCTGCAGTCGTTCATGGGCTACCGCACCTGCTACTACCGCACCTTCAACGTCGGCCGTGCCACCGACTCACAGCGCGACGCTTACAAGCGGTGCCGCGAATGGCTCGACAAGGCGATCGAACTGATCAAGCCCGGCGTCTCCACCGACACGGTCGCCAGCGTCTGGCCGAAAGCCGAGGAATTCGGCTTCCCTGACGAGTTGTCCGCATTCGGGCTACAATTCGGCCACGGTCTCGGCCTAGCTTTGCACGAGCGGCCGATCATCAGCCGCGTGGTCTCGATGGATCATCCGACCATCATCAAGGAGGGCATGGTGTTCGCGCTTGAAACCTATTGCCCGGCGAGCGACGGCTACTCCGCCGCCCGCATTGAGGAGGAGATCGTGGTGACCGACAAGGGTCACCGGATCATCTCGCTGTTCCCGGCCGAAGAGTTGCCGATTGCAGCGAGATACTGATCAGGTGGCGCACCACCCGCGCATCGCCGGAGCCTTTGCACGCCAGGGGCTGCCGATGCCGGGACATTCCGCAAAACTCGAAAACCCACGGGGCGAGGAATCCGCGTGAAAAATGTCCTGAACCTTCCGTCCCGGCCGCTGCTGTACGCGGCGGCCGCAATTCTGATGGCGTTGGTGGCGACGGGCGGCACAAAGCCCGCCGCCGCGCAATCGGCCGATGCAGCCGACCTCTGCACACCCGATGTCATGCGGCTGTGCAGCGAGTTTGTTCCCGATGCCGATCGCATCGTCGGCTGCCTGAAGGCCAAGCGTCGCCAATTGAGCCCCCGCTGCCTGGCCGCGCTGTCGCCCGGAAAATCGACGGCATCGAAAAAAGCGTCGTCGAAGTCCTCCAGGTCGTCCCACCGGGTGAAATCCAAGAGACATCAATAACAAGAGACATCAATAACAAGAGCCGGGCCGTCCGCCGCCGGTAACGGCCTGGCGCGGGGCAACGCCCGCACTGTCATGAATGTGTCATCGGGGCGAACCTATAGTCCGCCCCGATGGACCCCCTCAGACTGATCCGTGGACTGGTCGTTTCAGCCATCGCGCTCGGTGGAACAATTCACACCGCAACCGCGAACGCCGCCGATCTCTCCGTTCGCATCTATAGCGGCGACGATACCCTGCTCCGCATCGGCCCGGCTTTGTTCGAAGGCGGCAAAACGCTGAACCTCAGCGTCGGCATCGGCAGCAGCGCGTTCCGCCGGTCCGACGATCCACCAAACGTGTTGTGGACGCTCGGCGACCGCGGCCCCAACATCGCCTGCGGCGACATGAAGGCCACCACGGGTGTCGAACTCACCTGTCGCGACGTGAAGAACGGCCGCGTCTATCCCACGCCATCCTACGCACCCTCCATCTATCGCGTGATGCTGCTGGATGACGGCCGCTTCCGCGTCACTGACGTCATCACGCTGAAGGACCGCGACGGCGTCCCGCTCAACGGCATGCCCAATCCGACACGCACGGCAACCACCGAGACGCCGCTCGACGGCGCCGGCAAGCGTCTGCAACAGGATCTCCGCGGCATCGATGCCGAAGGCCTGGTACGGCTCGCGGATGGGTCGTTCTGGATCAGCGATGAGAACGCGCCTTCGATCGCGCACTTTTCAGCCGACGGCCAGCTGATCGCTCGCCATGTTCCGGCCGGCACGGAAACGGAGTTCGCCGCCGCGCCCTACCAAACTCTCGGCAGCCTTCCGACGATCCTCGCCAAGCGTCAGGCCAACCGCGGCATCGAGGGGCTCGCCATTTCTCCCGACGAGCGCTTCCTCTATTTCATTTTGCAGAACCCGCTCGCCAACCCCGACCAGGCTGCCTACGCGGCGGCACGCAACACGCGCCTGTTCAAGATCGAGCGCGCCTCGATGCGTGTCGTCGGCGAATATGTCTACACGCTCGACGATCCCCGGAGCTTCCGCCGCGATCCGTCACGCAAGCAGAGCGATCCGCGCATCAGCGAATTGATGGCCTTGGACGAAGATCGCCTGATCGTCCTGGAGCGCACCGAACGAACGACCAAGCTCTACGAGATCGAGCTTGCGGGCGCGACGAACATCCTCGGCAGCCGCTGGGACGATGGCGCGACACGGCCGACCTTGGAGCAAAGCGAGTTGACGGCCATCGCCGTCATGCCCGTGACCAAGACGCTGCGCCTCGACACGGCCGACCACCCCGAGATCGCCGGCAAGACCGAGGGCATGGCGCTTCTCGGCGACGGCGCTCTCGCGCTCATCAACGACGACGATTTCGGCATTGGCGGCGAGCGCACGCAGATCGCGGTCGTCCGTGGCACCGTCATCGCGCGGAAATAAGCGCCGGGCAACCCGGCCTACTGGCACATCGCGCGGCTGATGAACGTGACCGTCTTGCAGGTGTCGCGCGATTCCTGACCGATCAGCGCCTTCACCGGGCATTCCTCGGCCGAGGTGAAATCCATGCTCTTGCCCGACGCATAGCCGTGCCTGCGGCACAGCGCCTGCGCCGCGCTCAGGCAATCGGGCGCGCCGTTGGGCGCGGCGGCGCAGCGTTCGCGTCCATCGATCATCCGCCCCGCCGGCAGCTTGGGCATCGCATCCGCCGCGTTCTTGCCGGCGGCAGCCGCCTTGTCGGTGAAATCCTTGCTATTGGAGGCGGCCTCGTCACCAATGCTGTCCATGCGCTGCTTGGCCCCACGCACGTGGTCGCGGATGTCCGTAAGACCCCGATCGACCCAGCGGCCGACAGCTTCGAACAGGCCAGGCTTGTGGCTGGCTCGCGGCAACGTCGGCGTGGCGGATCCCGGCGCGACCGGTTCCGACTGAGGCAGCGCCGATTGGGCCGGGGTCGATTGAGCCGGGGTCGATTGAGCCGGTTCCGATTGAGTGGGCGCCCA
>JAFKKQ010000326.1 GCA_017304505.1 Hyphomicrobiales bacterium
GCCAGATAGCTGACCAGGCGCATGTCGAAATCCTCGCCGCCGAGGAAGGTGTCGCCGTTGGTCGACTTCACCTCGAACACACCGTCGCCGATCTCAAGAATCGAAATATCGAACGTGCCGCCGCCAAGGTCATAGACGGCGATCATGCCCTGCTTCTGCTTGTCGAGGCCGTAGGCCAGCGCCGCAGCGGTGGGCTCGTTGATGATGCGCAAAACTTCGAGGCCGGCAATCTTGCCGGCATCTTTGGTCGCCTGACGTTGCGCGTCGTTGAAGTAGGCGGGAACGGTGATGACCGCCTGGTCGACCTTCTGCCCGAGATTGGCTTCCGCCGTTTCCTTCATCTTCTGAAGGATGAAGGCGGAGATCTGCGAGGGCGAATAGGACTTGCCGTCGGCCTCGACCCAGGCGTCGCCGTTCGATGCCTTGGCGATCTTGTAGGGGACGAGCTTCTTGTCCTTCTCGACGGTCGGGTCGTCGTAGCGCCGGCCGATCAGGCGCTTGACCGCGAAGATGGTCTTCTCCGGATTGGTGACCGCTTGCCGCTTGGCAGGCTGCCCGACGAGGCGCTCGCCATCGTCGGTGAAGGCGACGATCGACGGTGTGGTGCGCGCGCCTTCCGCGTTCTCGATCACGCGGGGCGACTTGCCTTCCATCACCGCAACGCAGGAATTGGTGGTGCCGAGGTCGATGCCGATGACCTTGCCCATGATGCTTACCTCTCTTTCAAAGCAGATCGGCCGAGCCCAAGACGGCGCCCATGCCTGATCCCCGATTGACGCTTTTCGCCGCACTCTGCGGCGTCTTGGCTCATATAGGAGGGACCCCTTGCCCCGCAAGGACTTGACGGCCTCCACCGCCATCCGGACCGGGCCTTGAGGACGAACCGAATTTGCGGTCCGGCAGAACGGGCAGAATGGGCCGGGGGCTCGTCGAGCATGAAAAAGGCCGTTTCGGACGATAACGAGACGTCGCCGCCGCGCGGACGGCACCGACCCGAGCGGAAATTTTGCGCAAAGACATTGGCGCAGAGACTCGGTGCTGAGATTTGGCGCAGCCGGGTTGAGTTTGACTTAACGGACCCGCATACCGGAGCCATGAGCACTTTGACAGCCAGAACGTTGATCGCCGGGACTTTGATCGCCAGAACCTCGCCCGTCCTGAAACTGGTTGCGGCCGCCATTCTATCCGCTGTGTTTGCGGCATCGGCCGTTGCGGCCGAGGCGGTGTTCCCCACCGCCTCGCGCATTGGCCTGGTCCCGCCGGCCGGCCTGACCGCCGCCAAGGCTTTCCCCGGCTTTGAAAATTTGGACAAGAACGTCTTTGTCCGGCTCATCGCCCTGCCGGAAAACGCCTATGCTGAGATCGAAAAGACCATGACCGACGCGGCTCTCAAGAAGGAGGGCATGACCGTCGACAAGCGCGAAACGCTCGCGCTGCCGAGCGGCAACGCCATCCTGGTGGCTGTGCGTCAGGAGGCAAAGAGCGGCACCGATCGCCAGGCGCCCCCGCTGGTCATCCGCAAATGGTTGCTGATCGCGCCGATCGACAACCTGACCGCGATGATTTCTTTTGAAATGCCGGCCAAAACGCCGGCGCCCTACTCGGACACAGACATCCGCACCATGCTTTCGAGCCTTGCCGTCCGGCCCCACGTGCCCGACAGCGAGCAACTGACGCTCGTGCCGTTCAAAATCAATGACACCGCCGGGCTGCGCCTGGTTCGCGTGGCCCCCGGCGTTGCCGCGCAATTCACCGACGGCCCCAAGGACGCGCTCGAAACGGCGGACCAGCCGCACCTCATCATTGCAGCCGCAGCCGCAGCCCGGACATGAAATCCGGGCACGGGGCAAGGACCCGCAGACCGGCGCCGACATCGAGATCGTGCAATGGCTGAGGTTCGGCACCGGCGCCTATCTGCGCATTCTGGGTTTCGGCCCGAAAGACAAATGGACCGAGACGTTCATGCGCTTCCGCACCGTCCGCGACAGCGTGGAGCCGCGGTAATCCCATCAGGGATGGCGCGCGCGCCCCGGAACGGCGGAAGGGTCGTTATTGACCGTCCGGATGGCTGTTGGCCGGCGCCGCAGCAGGCGCGGCCTTCGCGCCGCCCTTGGACACCGCCACCATCGCCGGCCGCAGGACCCGCTCGCCGATCAGGTAACCGGACTGCATCACCTGCACGACCGTCCCCGACGGCACGCTGGCATCCTCCATCTCGAACATCGCCTGATGCCGGTTCGGATCGAATTTCTGCCCGAGCGGATCGATCCGCTTCACCCCATTCTTCTCGAGCGCGTTCATCAGCTCGCGCTCGGTCAGCTCGACACCTTCGAGCAGCGCCTTGGTGGCCTCGTCGGCCTTGGTGCGCAGCTCGTCGTCGAGCGCTTGCAGCGCGCGATGCATGTTATCGGCAACGCCGAGGATGTCGCGGGCGAACGCGGAAATGCCGTACAGGCGCGCATCGGTCACCTCGCGCTCGGTCCGCTTGCGCAGGTTCTCCATGTCGGCCAGCGCGCGCAACAGCCGGTCTTTCGTCTCGGCCAACTCGCGATCGAGGGCGGTCGACGGTTTCGGCCCGTTCGCCGGCGGCTCAGGGGAAACGGCGGCTTCCTTCGAAATCGCAGCTTCGTTTTCGGTTTGTGGGCGGTTGTTGTTTTCGCTCATGATGCCGGGGATATCAGGGTAGAAGCATTAAAAATCAAGCCGAGTCCGCGTCCGGCCCGTTTCACGCCGTTCCAGCCGGGGCTGCCGCACGCCCATCCAGGCACGTTTCCAGGAACGCCATCGCCGGCGGCCACGACAGGCGGGTGGCCGAAGCGTTGGCCGGCTCGGACTGGACCTCGGCACGCATGAAGCTGTGCGCCGCGCCCGGATGGACCTGCACCACCGTCGCGGCCGCCCGCCGCTCCAGCGCCTCGCGGGTGCGCACAAACGCCTCCGGCCCGAACACCCGGTCGGCCCCGGCGTGGATCATGTGGACGGGGCATGCGATGTCGGCGGCGAGCGCGATCGCATCGAGCGTGTGGTTGGGCGGCATCGGCAGCCGGATCGACGGATAATAGGGCACGCAGGCGACAAGCCGCTTGTCGCGCGCGGCCAGCAGCACGGCAAAGCGGCCACCAAGACAAAAGCCGAGCGCCCCGACCGCCGGCAGCTTCAATGTCGCGAGCATGAAGCCTATGCAGTCGGTCATACCGTCCACCACGTCGTCGCCAAGCTTGAGCGCGCGCGCCTGCGCACTCGGCAGATCCGGCGGCGGCGTCTCGCCGGGATAGGGATCCCACACCAGCGTTGTGTATCCCGCCTCGGCCAGCATCTGCGACCGCTCGCGCATGAATGCATCGACCCCCGTCACTGTCGGCAGCAGCAGGATGCCGCCGCGCGGCCGTTGCGCGTGAGCGACATGGCCGTGCACGTGGCCGGAATCGATGCGTTCGGTACGGATCATGATTTGTCTCTGCTGATTTGGCGGGCGTCAGCCGGCGAGCAATTTGCCGACCACCTTGGCGGTGTAATCGACCATCGGAATGACCCGCGCGTAATTCAGCCGAGTTGGGCCGATCACCCCGATCACCCCGATGATATGGCCCGCCCGATCGTGATATGGCGCGATGATGGTGGAGGAGCCCGACAGCGAAAACAACTTGTTCTCCGAGCCGATGAAAATGCGCACGCCTTCGGCGCGCTCGGCGCGCCCGAGCAGGTCGATCACCTCGCGCCGCGATTCGAGATCGTCGAACAACAAGCGCACGCGCTCCAGGTCCTCGATCACCTTGAGATCTTCAAGCAGATGCGCCTGGCCGCGCACGATCAACCGGCGCTCGTCGCCGTCGCCGCCCGACCAGCTTGCCAGGCCGTCGGCCACCACCTTCTGCGTCAACTGATCGAGTTCGGCTTGCGCCGCCGCGCGCGCCTGCTCCAGTTCGGCCATGACTTCGGCCAAGGTCTTGCCGCGAATCCGCGCGTTGAGAAAATTGGCCGCTTCGACAAGAGATGACGTCGGCAATCCGAGCGGCAGGTTGAGAATGCGATTCTCGACCTGGCCATCCTCGCCGACCAGCACCACCAGCGCGCGCTCGGGCTCGAGCCGCATGAACTCGATGTTCTTCAGCCGCACGTTCGACTTTGCGGTCAGCACCACGCCGGCGGCGCGCGTCAGCCCCGAGAGCAAACCGGAAGCTTCGTTGAGCACGCTGTCGACCGACTTGCCGGCGCCCGCGACCTGGGACTCGATCTGCCGCCGCTCGTCCTCGTTCAAGTCGCCGACCTGCATCAGCGCGTCGACGAAAAAGCGCAGGCCCAATTCGGTCGGCAGCCGCCCGGCCGAGGTGTGCGGCGCATAGATCAGGCCCAGTTGCTCGAGGTCGGCCATCACGTTGCGCACGGAGGCGGGCGACAGCGGCGTCGTGATCAAACGCGACAGGTTGCGCGAGCCCAGCGGCTCGCCGGTCGCCAGATAGCTTTCGACGATCTGCCGGAAAATCTCGCGCGAGCGCTCGTTGAGCTGCGCCAGGCTGACCTGCGTCCTGCCGATGGGAATGTCCTGGGCCACGGAATCCGTCTCCTTCGGCTCCAGAATTGTCCATCCGACCGCGGGACCGCAAGCCGGATGGCGGAAGCACGGACTATGCGCGAAAGCCGTAGAGCTGGGCCGGATTATCGCAAAGGATTTTGCGCCGCACCGCCGGATCGGGCGTCCATTCGTTGAACAGGTCGAGCAGATGGCCGGCGTTGGGCATCTCGCCTTCGATGCGCGGATGCGGCCAGTCGCTGCCCCAGATCAATTGATCCGGGTTGGTGCGCACCAGCGCCTCGTGATAGGCGCGCGCCTCCGGATAGTCCGGGCCGGTGGCGTTGAGCCGATGCGCACCGGAAACCTTCACCCAGCAGCCGCCTTCGCCGAGCAGCCGCAACAGGCTCTGGAAGCCCGGCGTACCCGTCCCGGCACGGGCATCGGTGCGGCCCATGTGGTCGATCACGGCCGGAAGACCGATCGCTTTCAGCGCCGGAACGATGTCGGGCAAATCCTTCACATCGATCCACAATTGCAGATGCCAGCCCAGCTCCTTCATCACCGGGGCGAGCGCCTTGGCGTTTTCCAGCGTCACGCCGCCGCGATAATGCAGGCGCCCGTCGCGAAAGAAGTGATTGAAGCGCAGCGCGCGGATGCCGAGGCGATTCCATCGCCGCAGTTCGGAGGCGGGCACGGATTCATCGGCGACCGCGACCCCGCGCAATCGGTCCGGGTGCCGGGCCAGCGCATCGAGCATCGCCGAATTGTCGCGGCCGTGCGCGCTGCCCTGCACCAGGGCGCCGCGGGCAAAGCCGAGCGTGCCGAGCATGCGAAGATACTTGTCCAGCGGCGCATCGGGCGGCGTGTAGCTGCGGTCCGCGGCATAGGCAAAGCGCGTCCCCGGCCCGAACACGTGGGCGTGGCAGTCGCACGCCTTCGGTGGGGTCGGAATCTTGGGCGCAACCGGATCGAGCGGGGCGGGACAGGCGGGGATCATCGGGGTGGCGGACCGTGCGTTGATCGCTTTTCAAAGCTTGCGTGACTCTGGGGTGTGCGGCCATGTCAGGTCAAGCCAATGCCACATCAAGCCGGCGCTGGAGCCGGCCGGATGCAAATCCGCCCTTGTCCGCTCCGGCAGGGCCACCTACAAGCATCCACCGCACACATTCAGCGTTGAACAGGAGAATCCCATGCGGCCGAGCCGCCGACAGCCCGACGAGCTGCGCGCCGTGTCGCTCGAGCGCGGCGTTGTGAAATATGCCGAAGGTTCGTGCTTCGTGAAATTCGGCGATACCCACGTGCTGGTGACGGCGACGCTGGAAGACCGGCTGCCGCCGTGGCTCAAGGGCCAGGGCCGCGGCTGGATCACCGCCGAATACGGCATGCTGCCGCGCGCCACGCATTCGCGCACCCGCCGCGAAGCCTCCGCCGGCAAGCAGAGCGGCCGCACGGTCGAGATCCAGCGCCTGATCGGTCGCAGCCTGCGCTCCGTCATCGACCTGCCGGCACTGGGCGAGCGGCAGATCACCATCGACTGCGACGTGGTGCAGGCCGACGGCGGCACCCGCACCGCGTCCATCACCGGCGCATGGGTCGCGCTGCACGACTGCCTGGCGTGGATGCGGACGCGCGAGATGATCAAGAGCGATCCGCTGCGCGACCATGTTGCGGCGGTGTCGTGCGGCGTGTCGGAAAATGTCGCTGTGCTCGATCTCGACTATGCCGAAGACTCGGAAGCCGAAACCGACGCCAACTTCATCATGACCGGCGGCGGCAATATCGTCGAAATCCAGGCCACGGCGGAAAAGACGCCGTTCAGCGAGCAGGAATTCCTGGCGCTGCTGGCGCTGGCGCGCAAAGGCATCGGCAAGCTGGTCGACTTACAGAAGCTTGCGGTGATGTAGGATATGGCGCACCGCCCCATCACCGGCCGGCTCGTGATCGCGACCCACAATCCGGGCAAGCTTGCCGAGATGCGCGACCTGCTGGCGGTTTACGGTGTCGAGGCTATATCTGCGGGTGAACTGGGGCTGCCTGAGCCGGACGAGACCGGCACAAGCTTTCGCGCCAACGCCCGGATCAAGGCGGAAGCCGCCGCCAAGGCGTCGAACATGCCGGCTTTCGCCGACGATTCGGGCCTCACGGTCGACGCGCTTGACGGCGATCCGGGAATCTACTCGGCGCGCTGGGCCGGACCGGACAAGGATTTTCGCTTCGCCATGAACAAGATCCAAAGCCTGCTGGTGGAGCGCGGCGCGAAGAGCGCGGAGCAGCGGCGCGGGCATTTCGTCTCGGCGCTGTGCGTCGCCTGGCCCGACGGCCACGCCGAGGAGTTCGAGGCGACCGTCGACGGCACCATCGTCTGGCCGCCGCGCGGCACCGCCGGCTTCGGCTACGACCCGCTGTTCAAGCCCGACGGCCACGACCGCACGTTCGGCGAAATGTCCGCCGAGGAGAAGCACGGCCTGCCGCCACGCGGCGCCGGCCTGTCGCATCGCGCCCGTGCCTTCCTCAAGCTCGCGGAGAGCTGTCTTGAGCGGCGCTGACGCATCACCGTTCGGCGTCTACATCCACTGGCCGTTCTGCCTGTCGAAGTGCCCGTATTGCGACTTCAACAGCCACGTGCGGCACGCCGCCATCGACGAGCCGCGCTACCTACGCGCGTTTCAAACGGAAATCGCGGCCACCGCCGCGCGCGCACCGGGCCGCACGGTGTCGAGCATCTTTCTCGGCGGCGGCACCCCATCGCTGATGCAGCCTTCGACCGTCGGCACAATCCTCGAAACCGTCGGCAAGCACTGGAACGTCGATCCCAACGTCGAGGTGACGCTGGAAGCGAACCCGACCAGCGTGGAGGCGACGCGCTTCCGCGGCTATCGCACAGCCGGCGTCAACCGTGTCTCGCTCGGCGTGCAGGCGCTTGATGACGCCTCGCTGAAAGAGCTCGGCCGGTTGCACACCGCGCGCGAGGCGCTCGACGCCGTCGCCATCGCGCGGCAATCGTTCGAGCGTTATTCTTTCGACTTGATCTACGCGCGGCCGCGGCAGACGCCGCACGAATGGGAAGCCGAGCTCAAGCTCGCCATCGGCGAGGCCGCCGAGCATCTGTCGCTCTATCAGCTCACCATCGAGCCCGACACGCCGTTCGCCATGCTGCACAAGAGCGGCAAGCTCGTCACGCCCGACGACGACACATCCCGCACGCTCTACGATCTGACGCAAGAGGTTTGCAACGCCGCGGGGCTTCCGGCCTACGAAGTGTCGAACCACGCCCGCCCCGGCGCCGAGTGCCGGCACAACCTGGTTTACTGGCGCGCGCACGAATATGCCGGCGTCGGCCCCGGCGCTCACGGCCGGCTCGACATCGACGGCCAGCGCTACGCCACCATGACCGAGAAGCGGCCGGAGGCGTGGCTGATGCGGGTCGAGTCGCTCGGCCACGGGCTCATCACCGACGACCTGCTGACGCGCGAGGAGCGCGCCGACGAATTCCTGCTGATGGGATTGCGGCTCGTGGAGGGCATCGACCCCGCGCGCTACGAGTCGGTTTCGAACCGGGCGCTCGACCCCAAGCGGATCGAAGCGCTTGCCGCTTACGGCTTTGTCGAGCGCGGACGCGATGGCTGCCTGCGCGTCACGCCCGCGGGCTTTCCGGTGCTGGATGCCGTGGTGGCCGATCTCGCGGCCTGACGGTTACGAACCGCTGAAGCTGCGCGAGGGCGGGCTGATGATCCGGCTGCCGCCCGGCTCGACCTGCATCACCGCAAGGCCGCGCTGGTTGGTGCCGTCGCTGCGGAAACGGAACAGCCCGTCGATGCCGGCAAAGCCCGAAGAATTCGTCAGAGTCTGCTCCGAAAAGCGCTGCGGGCCTTGCGTCTTGACCAGCGCCGCCACCAGCGCGACGGCGTCGTAAGCGAGCGTCGCGGTGCGCACCGGATCCTGGCCGTAGCGCGTGCGATAGCGCGTGGTGAAGTTGCGGAAGCCCGTGCTGTCGGGCGCGGCATACCAGCCACCCTGCAAGCTCGCATCGCTGAAGATGCGCGGATCGTCCCACAGCCCCGTCCCCACGAGCTGCACGCGCTTGGTGTTAAGTCCCGCCGCGGTCAGCGCCTGGACCACGGAGGGCACGACCTCCGGCCCTTCGGGAATGAACACGGCATCGGCGGCGCGCGCCGCCTGCGCCACAAGCTTGGCCGGAACCTGCATCCGTCCCGGATCGATGGCGTAGCGTTCGAGCGCAACGATGCGCCCACCTTTGCGCGCCACCTCCTGTTTGAAGGCGGCTTCGACGACGTTGCCGTAGGCGCCTTCCGACAGCATCGCCGCAAACGACCGTTTGCCGTTGGCGACGGCGTAATCGACAATGCGGGTGACATCGGATTCCGGCAGGAAGCTCAACAGATAGACACCGCGCGCGGCGACGCTGGCGTCGGTGGAGAACGCGATCACCGGGATACCGCGCCGGCGCGCCACGCCGCCGACCGCGCGCACCGACTGCGCGAACAGCGGTCCGATAATGATCTCCGCGCCCTCATCGAGCGCCTGTTGCGCCGCCTGCTGGGCGCCGGCGGAGTTGCCGCCGTCATCCTTGACCAGAAGCTGGATGTTGGGGCTGTTGAACTCGGCCAGCGCCATCTCCGCCGCATTTCTCATCGACAGCGCCACCGTGCCGGCATTGCCGCCGGCCGACAGCGGCAGGATGAGGCCGACCTTGATTCCGCCGGTGCCGATGGCGGCCGGACCTTGCGGCGGCGCGGCCTCGGGCGATGGCGAGGCGTTGTTGAACACGCTCGACGTGCTCGAGCAGGCCGCAAGCGCCGTCAGCGCGCCGGTCAACAGGCCGCCGACGCAAGCGCGTCGCGAAAGCCGGGACTGCAATTGAGCCTGCAACTGGGCCTGCAACGCCGGGACCATGACCGGTTTCCTCAACGATAGCCCGCGGGATGCCAATTCTTAATCGGCGGCCGGGCAGAATGACGACCATAAGTTAAGCAAGTGAAAAGGATAAGGAATTCTTACCCCCTGTCCTCCCTGGCGATGACGCGGCCGCGCCTCGCCACTACAATGGTGCGATCCATGCGGAACGATCGCGCCAAGCTCCACCATCCCATCAACGCCGATCGCGCCGCCGCGCAAGATCGCCCCAAAACCTATGTCCTGTCGAGCCGGCCGGTCGATGCGCCGTCGCTCACCGGCGGCCTGTACCTCGTCGCCACCCCCATCGGGAACCTGCGCGACATCACGCTGCGCGCACTGGAGACGCTGGCTGCCGCCGATGTCATCGCCTGCGAAGACACGCGGGTGACGCACAAGCTCCTCGATCACTACGGCATAACGACTCCGCTCACGCCCTACCATGAACACAACGCCGCAGCCGCGCGGCCGAAGCTTTTGGCGCGGCTTGTCGCGGGCGAGACGGTGGCGCTGGTCTCCGACGCGGGCACGCCGCTTGTGTCCGATCCAGGCTTCAAGCTTGTGCGCGACGCCCGCGAGGCGGGCCACGCCGTGATCGCGGCGCCGGGCGCATCTGCGGCGCTCGCCGCGCTCGTCGTCGCCGGATTGCCGACCGACCGATTCTTCTTCGAGGGCTTCCTGCCGGCAAAGGACGGCGCGCGGCGCACGCGGATCGCCGAGCTTTCCCCAATTCCGGCAACGCTGATCCTCTACGAAAGCGGCCCGCGCATCGCCCGCACGCTCGGCGCGCTGGCGGATGGCTTGGGTTCACGCGATGCCGCAGTCTGCCGCGAGCTGACCAAGCTTCATGAAGAAGTCCGCCGCGGCGATCTCTCCGCCCTCGCCCGCGCTTATGACGAAGGCGCCGAAACGCGCGGCGAATTTGTCATCGTGATCGCGCCGCCCGAAGCCGACGCGACAGCGCCGTCCGACGACGACGTCGACGCGCTGCTGCTGCAGGCATTGCAGCACGCCTCGGTGAAGGACGCGGTGAGCGATGTTGCCGCCGCCACCGGCCGGCCGCGCCGCGAGATCTATCGGCGCGCGCTGGCCCTCAACGAGAGCGGCGATGACGAAGGGCGATGAGCCGCGAGCCCCGCGGCCGGAGCGGGTCGCGGCCTTCCGCACCGGCCTTTCCGCCGAGAGCCGGGCGGCGGCGCTGCTGGTCGCCAAAGGCTATCGCATCGTGTCGCGGCGTTTCCGCAGCCCTGTCGGCGAGGTGGACATTATCGCGCGGCGCGGACGCACGCTGATCTTTGTCGAGGTGAAGGCGCGCAGCACGCTCGACGGCGCCGCCGAGTCGCTGCTGCCGCGCCAGCAGCGCCGGATCGCCGCGGCGGCCGCGGCCTGGCTGGCCAAGTGTCCCGACGATATCGAAAGTCACATCCGCTTCGATGCGATCCTGGTCGCGCCCGGCCGTATCCCCCGGCACATCGAAGCCGCGTTCGAGGCAGAGTAACGTTGAAGATCAGGCCGCGCGCAGCTTGTTCGAGAACATATCGATCTGATCGCGGATGCGCTGCGCCACTGCCGCGAGTTCCTCCGCCACCGACCGCACGGCGGCCACGCTGGTGCGGGTGTTCTCGGTCACGTCGGACACGCGGCTGACCTCTTCGGCGGTGTCCTGCGTGCGCCTGGCCGCAACATCGACACTGCGGGCGATCTCCTGCGTGGCCGCACCCTGTTCGGTGACGGCCGCCGCGATCGCGCCGCTGATCGCGCCGATATCGCGGATGGTGTGCTCGATCGCTTCGATCGCCGAAATCGAGCGCTGGGTGGCGTGCTGCATGTCGGCGATCTGCTTGGCGATGTCCTCGGTCGCCTTCGCGGTCTGGCCGGCCAGCGCCTTGACCTCGCCGGCGACGACCGCGAAGCCGCGCCCGGCCTCGCCGGCGCGCGCCGCCTCGATGGTGGCGTTGAGCGCCAGCAGGTTGGTCTGCTCGGCGATATCGGTGATGAGGCTGACGACATCGCCGATACGCTTGGCGGCTTCGTTCAGCTCCTGTACCGCGACGTTGGTTCGCTCGGCCTCGCCGACGGCCTTCTCGGCGATGGCATTGGAATGCGCCACCTGACGGTCGATCTCCATCACCGAGGCCGCAAGTTCGTCGGTGGCCGAGGCGATGTCGCGCACGTTGGCGGATGCTTCCGCGGAAGCGTTGGTGGCGCCCTCGGTGCGATGGGCGGCACGATCCGCGGTCTTGGATAGTTGCGTCGCGGAATCCAGCACCTGCTCGCTGATGGAGCCAAGCTCCACGATGCTGCGCTCGATCGACGACGCGAACGCCGCGATTTCCGCCGAGAGATATTCCTGGCGCGCGGTGCGCGCTTCGGCATTCTGCATGACCGCGGTGTTGAGTTGCTGATTGCGAAGCATTGCCGTTTTGAACACGCCGATGGAGCGCGACAACGCGCCGATCTCGTCCATGCGCGACGCATAGGGCACGTCGACATCGTCGCCGCCGGCGACCGCTTCGGTGACGCGCGTCACGGCGGCAAGCGGGCGGGCCACGGCCCGCCAAAGGAACAGCGCGCCCAACGCGGCGACCAACACCGCGGCGCCGCTCAGGACGATCATCAGCCATGATGTGAGGGAAGCGTCCGCGTTGGTTCTGACGTACACCTCGCGCGCCTTTTGCGCGTAGGACGCCGCCGCCGCCGCGAGATCGCGGTTCAGGGTTTGGCGGCCCGTCCGATTGGTCTCGTTGTTGCCCCAGCGGCGGGCAGCGGCCCGCCAGCGCCCGAGCTCTCCTTGAATCTGCTCGTTGTACCGCGTCAGATCGTCGGCATAGGGCTTGGCGGCCGAGGCGTCGGGCGACATATAAATCCCGCGCGATTCCATCACCACCGCATAGATCAGGCTGTTGATGCGCTCGACATGCTGCGCATTCGCCAGGGCCGCCTCGAACTCTCCGGTCAAAGCCACGTGCCGTTGCGTCGAAACGAACGCCACCAGCGCCAGCGCCACGATCATGGTGGCGAGCAAGGCGAAGATCGCGTAAAGCTTGCCGGCGATCGAAAGCCTTAACATGCGACCCATTCGTGCCCCCGCGACAATCCCGCGGCAGATTGCCGTCAAGGTGTTAACTCCCCGTTTACACTGTGGGCCGAGGCGCGGAGATTCCCGATGACATTGAACGTTGCGGTGCAGATGGACCCGATCGAGCGGATCAACGTCCGCGGCGATTCCACTCTCGCGCTGCTTTTGGAAGCCCAAGCCCGCGGCCACCGGCTCAGCTATTACACGCCGGACAAGCTGGCGATGGCGTCCGATGGCGTGTTCGCTGCGGTGCGCCCGCTCACAGTGCGCGACCAGGTCGGCGATCATTTCACGCTCGGCGAGGCCAAGCGCACGGCGCTGTCATCCTTCGATGTGGTGCTGATGCGGCAGGATCCGCCGTTCGATCTCAACTACATCACCGCGACGCACCTGCTCGAGCGCATCCATCCGAAGACATTGGTGGTGAACGATCCGGCCGCCGTGCGCAACGCGCCGGAAAAGATGTTCGTCACCGAGTTTCCGCAACTCATGCCGCCGACGCTGATCACCCGCGACCTCACCGAGATCAAGGCATTCCGCGCCGAGCACGGCGACATCGTGATGAAGCCGCTCTACGGCCACGGCGGCGGCGGCGTGTTCCGTCTGACCAGGGACGATCTCAACTTCGGCTCGCTCTACGACTTGTTCGCGGCAACCTTCCGCGAGCCGTGGGTGATCCAGAAATTCCTGCCCGCCGTGCGCGACGGCGACAAGCGCATCATCCTGGTGGACGGCGAATATGCCGGCGCGGTGAACCGCGTACCCGCCGACGACGATCTGCGCTCCAACATGGTGCGCGGCGGCGCGCCCAAGGAAACCGACCTGACGCCGCGCGAACGCGAAATCTGCCAAACCATCGGCCCGGCATTGCGCGAGCGCGGGCTGATCTTCGTCGGCATCGACGTGATCGGTGGGCTTCTCACCGAGATCAATGTCACCTCGCCGACCGGCATCCGCGCCATCAAGAATTTCGGCGGCCCCGACGGCGCGGCGATGATCTGGGACCGCATCGAGGCCAAGCGCCCCGGTTGAATCTCAGCTTGCCGTGCCGAACGGCTCAGGCTCGCCGACATCGACCATGAAAACCAGGCGCTGCTTGCCCGGTTCGAAGTGCTGCACGGCTGCGATCAACTCCTCGACCTCGTAGCCCGCGGCCTGCGCATCCAACCGTGCTTCGCGGGCTTGCCGCACCTGCATTTCCACAGCCTTCAGATCGATCATCGCAGGCTTCCTCGGCGTTTGCTCCAGGTGTTCCCGGAGCGTCCTTGATTCGCGCGGCGGCGATTCACATTTAGCCCGGGTCATTTTGTTCTGCAAATGTTCTTGTACGCTGTCGGGGATTGTGTACTTCGCAAACCCAACGCTTGACTCTGAATCCAGGGTTGTGCCGATTCATGGTGCAACCAGGAGATTCGTCAATGACCCCAGACCAATTAAGAGAGCGCATGAAAGCCAATCCATTCGCCCCAGTGGGCGCGACACCTGATCTTCGGATCGCGTCGGCTTTGGAGTATGTGGCTTTCTATCTGGGAGAAATCGAAGCCCATTTGTCGGTGATCGCCTCCGAAACGCGCCCAAACGCGGCTAATGCAACAAAGACGGCCGGGGCTCTAATGAAGCTAGCGGAGATGCTACCGACCCTTTTAGCCAAGCGATGACTTCCACGCGCTCGGTGTCGGAGAGGTCGTCCCAACAATCCCGTATCGCCACAGCCGTGGCTAGCGGCACCTGACGGCAGAAAAACTCATTCAAACGAGGCCTCGCCCGACCCTTCATGCTAGCGCTTCTTGCGATGTGCTGGCCTTTTAGGCGCAGCTTTGGGCTCTGGTGACGGCTTATGCCGCGCCACGCGCCTCAATGTCTCATTGAAGCGACCCTCGGTTTCTTCAACCTCTAGTTCACGCGCCATGTCGCGGAATTTTTGAATTTGGGTTTTCTTAGAAGCCATGGGCGACCCTGGTTGGCACAAAAATGCAATACATCATCTATTGCGACGAATCCGAGGATAGGGGGAGATTCTACTCCAACTTCTATGGCGGCGCGCTGATCAAGGCGGCCGACAGGCAGCCTATTGAGGAGGCTCTAAATACTGCCAGAGACGGCATTAACGGCGAAGCCAAATGGACGAAGATCACCGAGCAGGACGAGAACGCCTACGTTGAGTTTGTGACGGAATTCTTCGATCTGATTGAAGGTGGCGACGTCAAGATGCGAGTGATGTTCACTCAGAACATCCACAACACCGACCATCTACAAGACGAATACGAAGAAGACGCCAAATATTACAAACTCTACTATCAGTTCATCAAACATGCGTTCGGGCTAATGTTCTGCAACGAGGACAAGCAGAACATAAACCACCTGGCAATCTACCTAGATGACGCTCCAGACACCCAAGAAAAACTCGATAATTTCAAGAATTACCTGGCCAGCCTTTCGTCTCTGCCTGATTTCTTTGAATCGAAGATTAGAATCGACAAGCAAGATGTTTCCGAGGTCAATTCAAAACGACACGTTATTCTTCAAGCTGTCGATGTGGTGATGGGCGCGATTCAGTTCAGACTGAATGAGCACCATCGCGCAATTCCTAAAGGCAAGAGGCGTCGAGGCAA
>JAFKKQ010000327.1 GCA_017304505.1 Hyphomicrobiales bacterium
GTGGCGCTACGATCAAGGCAACGATGTGCGGCGCGAAGCATACATGGTCAAGATATTTGGCGACCGAGCATCGTTCCAGGCGGCTGACCGTTGCATGCAAATTCACGGCGGCATCGCTTTCACCCGTGAGTTGCCGATCGAGAAATTCTGGCGCGATCAGCGCAGCATGATCGTCACCGAGGGGCCTGAAGAGGTGCTGAAGATGACGTTGGCGCGCTACGTCATCGACGATTACAACTCGATCCGTCGCTAGTATCGCGCATTGGTGCTGCCCGACCGAGCCACATCAAGGTGCAGTGGATCGACGAGATCTACACAAGCGCGGACCCATTCAGCTCCCGGTTATCGGTGACCCATCGAGTCTGAGGATCAACACGCCGGCCAGACTGCGAAATCCTCGGAAATCAAAAGGTGCGGTTCAAATTTTTGATAGCGCCCGTACGGATACACGGAATTCTCTCGCGAGAGACTCGGCTGCCGGCGTCAAAGGAGAATCGGCATTCGTAAACATATAATACGGAGCGCGCTTGATGCTCTCCGGCACTTCGATGGCCTGAAGCGCGTTCGCCAAGCCCGGTGCTCGTAACAGCACGCGGGGCAATATCATGATTGCGTCGTTCTCCAGCATCAGTGGCAGCCAGTTTGAAAGAGATCGGCAGCGGATGACGACGGGATCGGGAAGTCCGGCTCGATGAAACATGGCCCCGGTATCCCGCGCATGGTCATCAACGGGCTCGATCCATTGCTCCTCCTGGAGTTCGGCAAGCGACCGGGCTCGCGCTTTCGGGTGGTCCTTGCGTCCTAGAGCCACGAACTCAGTTTCGAACAGGAATTCGCTTTTGATTTGAGGGTGGTCCGACGCGAAACCTGGGCCTATCGCAAAGTCGATGGTGCTATCGCGCAAGGCCGCCAACGTATTGTTGTAGAATTGATCGTTGATGCTGACGCGAACTCTGGGATACTTTCGTTTGAATGCGCGGATGGCGCGAGGGGCAGCCAGTAATGAAATGGACGTGATAAGACCAATCGCAACGTGTCCCTCTTGGCTACCCTTCATTTGGGCGATGTCCATGTGCGCCCGCTCGAACTCGGCCCGAATGAGCTTTGCCCGCACCTGCAACACCCGCCCGTATGATGTGAGTCTCACGCCGCGGACCGATCGATCGAGCAGGAGCACCCCGAGATCTTCCTCCAAACGTCGGATCATTTGGCTGAGGGCTGGCTGAGACAGGTTTGTCTGTCGGGCAGCCGCGCGAATGCTGCCATTCTCGGCAGCGGACAAGAAAGCAATCACTTGGCTGTAACGCATGGCTATAAGCCCGGCCTATCGTAAGGCGTTACACATACGTATCATCTATCATATCTCAGAAGCGGCTTCAACGCTGTCGATGTCCGTGTGCCCGGGAGGCCAGCAAAACAATTGATCGCTGTTCGCCCGTGGCGGCGTTGATGGTTTCATCCCCACCGATGCCGGCCGGATGATAACAAGACATTATTGCTCGTGCGAAAAAAATATCTCTTGCCCTCCTTATTTGAGGCCTAGCGTCTGCATCAAGGATGCCGTCGTTCCAAGAAAAGATGCGGCACGTTCATAGGGCAGGATGCTGTGTTCCGATCCGTCGATTATCTTTTGCGCCCGCAATCCATCGCGATCATCGGCGCTTCAGATTCGAGCCGCGGCGGGTGGGCCCAGGAGATTTACGACAATCTGGAGTATTCGGGCTTTCCGACCCGTCTTTATCTGGTCAACCCTAAGCGCACCGAGGTCTGGGGTCGGCCCGTCCATCCCAATTTCGCCTCGATTCCCGAGCCGGTCGATCTGGCGCTGACCATCATTCCGTCCGCCGCGATCCCCGACGCGCTGGCCGAAGGGGCCGCACACGGTCTCAAGTGCGCGCTGATCTACGCTGCCCAGTTCGGCGAGGGCGGAGACGCCGAGGGCGGAAAGCGGGCGCGGGCCCTTTCGGCGCTATCGGAAACGTACGGCCTTCGCATCTCCGGCCCGAACTGCATGGGTTCCCTCGCGCTGCGCGAGAAACTCCTGCTTTATCCTGCGAAACGCGTGCGTTCTCTGTCGCCGGGCTCCGTAGGCGTTGTGTTTCAGTCCGGCGGTACGTTTCAGTTCTGGCTTCAGCAGGCTGCTCTTCGCGGCCTTGACTTCTCTTATGCGGTGTCGAGCGGCAATGAGCTCGATCTCGATCTCGCTGACTACATTAGTTTCCTGGTCGACGATCCGCACACCAAAATCATCGCCTGCATGGCGGAAGGGATACGCCGGCCGCAGGCCTTCATGGTGGCGGCCGCGAAAGCCCTGGCCGCCAAGAAGCCCATCGCCCTTGTGAAGGTGGGGCGAAGTGAGCGGGGCAAGGCCGCTGCGGTGAGCCACACGGGTGCCATCGCCAGCAACGACTCGGTGTTCGACGCCGTGTGCCGGAAGTACGGCGTGCTGCGCTGCCCTTCACTCGACGATCTGCTGGAGACCTGCCTGGCCTTGAGTCAGGGCCGCTTGCCGAAGGACAATCGCATCGCGATGGTCTGCTACTCCGGCGGCGCAAAGGGGCTTGTTCTCGACTATGCGCAGGACGAGAAAGCTGAAATGGCACCGCTGTCCGCTGAGACGCGCGCGAAGCTGGCCGGGATGATCGATGTGGGGCTTGAACCGGAGAACCCGCTCGACGTTGGCGCCAACATCGGAGTTCAGGCGCCGAAGTTTGCCGAGATCTGCCGGTTCATCGCCGCGGATCCGACGGTGGATATGATTACGGTGCAGGCGCTGGTGCCGATGAGTCCAGCCGATCCGTACGATCTCGAACCGCTCAGAAGCGTCTTCGATTCTACCGATAAACCGGTGCTGGGATTTGGCCGGATCTCGCAGAACGCCACTGATACAAGCCGCAGGTATCAGGCCGACACAGGCGTGCCGTTCATCCACGGCCTGCCGGAAACGGTGCGGGCAATGCAAGGTCTGGCGCGCTATGCGGCAACCTTGCGTCGCGGAGTGACCGAGCTTGCCGGTCCGCGGGGCAGCGCGGCGAATCTTTCGGGAGAGGCTTTTGATAAGCTTCTCGCCACGCATGGGCTGACCGCACCGAAAAGCGCAATGACGAAAACCGCCGACGAGGCGGCGGCGCAAGCACTGCGCATCGGCTTTCCGGTCGCGGTGAAGATCGTTTCTCCGCAGGCGAGCCATAAGACCGAAGTCGGCGGCGTCACGCTCGGCTTGCGCGATGAGAACTCTGTGCAAGCCGCGGCGGAAAGCATGGGCCGTCGCCTCACCGCATACGATCCCAAGGCCCGGATCGACGGATTCCTGGTTCAGGAAATGGTCTCTGGTGTCGAGATGATCCTCGGTGTCCGCGAGGATCCTCAGTTCGGGCCGTTCATGCTGATAGGCTTCGGCGGCGTGACGGCTGAGGTCATGCGCGATGTCGCCGTTCGGCTTCTACCCGTCGATGAGAAGACTGCGCGCGAGATGATCTTTTCGCTTCGCGGTGTCCCGCTGCTGAAGGAATTCCGGGGCCGCCCGCCTCGTGACATCGAGGCCGTCGTGAAGGCTGCCGTCGGCATGTCGAAGCTCTTTGCCGATCATCGGCCCTGGCTCTCGGACATCGAGATCAATCCATTGATTGTTCTGGGAGAAGGACAAGGCGCGCGGGCTGTCGACGTTCGCGTGGTGCCGAGAATCTGATGCAAGATGCAATACGCGCGTAAAATTTAACTGGAGGAAGAGATGGCCGACTACAAATACGAATGCGTGAATGTCCGCATCCGCGACGGTATCGCCTGGGTGTTTCTCAATCGTCCGGATAAGCGCAATGCGATGAGTCCTCAGCTTCACTATGACATGGACGATGCGCTGGCCCGGCTCGAAGTGGATGATGACTGCAAGGTTCTGGTCGTGAGCGGCGAGGGTGGAAACTTCAGCGCCGGCCAGGACCTTAAGAAGTTCTTCCGCGAATTGGAGAAAAACCCCGGCGAACGCAAGAAGGCGGCCGCCGCAGCGAACCGCTGGCGTTGGGAGCGCCTCTATCAATACGATAAGCCCACCATCGCGATGGTTCACGGCTTCTGCGTCGGTGGCGCGTTTATGCAACTTCTGGCGACGGATTTCGCCATCGCCGCGGAGAACGCCACGTTCTCTCTCTCAGAGGTGAACTGGGGTATCCTGCCCGGCGCTCTGGTCTCCAAGGCTGTGATCGATACGGTTCTGCCGCGCCACGCGCTCTATTATGCCTGCCTTGGAGACCCTTTTGATGGGAAGGAGGCGGCTCGCATCGGTATGATCAATTATGCCGTTCCTCCGGACAATCTCGAGGACGCGGTCACCGAGCTTGCCGAGAAGCTGATGAAGAAGAGTCCAGCGGTGTTGCGGGCCACCAAACAGGCGATCCGCCACTGCCGCACGATGGATGTCGCGCAGTCCTACGAGTACCTCGCCGCGAAGGGGCAGGCGATCAAGGTTGCCGACAAGGAGGATTCCTACAACACCGGGCTGCGTCAGTTCCTCGATGAAAAGACCTATAAGCCGACGTTCGAGCCGTTTAAGCTCGGCACGATGCTCACCGACCAGCGGACGGGTGTGAAGAAACAGTAGAAGTCTCGTATGCGGCGCGGGCGCCCTTCGAGCGCCTGCGCCCAATCCAGGAAAGGGAGGGATTGCCATGCTGCGGAATTTTCTGTTCGCCGTTGGACTGATGGCCCTGGCTTCCACGCCCCAGGCAGCCCAGGCGCAATTCTACAAGGGCAAGACGGTCACCATGATCGTCAACTACCCGGCGGGCGGGCCGACTGATCTGGAGGGGCGTATCGTCGCTCAGCACCTTCCGAGCCACATTCCCGGGAACCCAACCGTCGTGGTGAAGAACGTTGGCGGTGCCGGTGGCATTATCGGCAGCAATCAGCTCGGCGAGGCTCCCCCCAACGGGGAGACGATCGGTTTCTTCACGCTCGATATCCTCGGGCAAGTGATGAGCAATTCGTCGATGCGGACGAAGTACTCAGACTTCATCATCGTCGGCGGTGTCGAATGCCCATTGGTCGTGTATATGCGCAAAGATACCCCTCCCGGGGTCAACGTACCGGCCGATCTGATGAAGACCAGAGACTTCAAGGCGCTTTCGCTGAACGCTCAGAACAGCAACACGCTTAATCAGACTTTGGCGCTCGACATTCTCGGTATCAAGTATCAGGCGGTGCCGGCCTATCGCGGACTTAAGGAGGTCGAGACCGCGATTCTTCAGAACATCGGGCAGCTTGCCAACTCATCGCTGTCGGGCTGGGCCGGGTCGATTGAGCCAAACATGGGCCACGTCGTGATTCCGTTGTGGCAATTGGCCGCCCGCAAAAACGGTGCGTATCCACGCAGCAAGGCGCTGCCGAATATGCAAACCTTCGAGGAGTTTTATGCCCAGGTGAAACCCGGCAAGACGCTAAAAGGCAATCTGGCCTATGAGGCGCTCCGCGCGATCGCCGATCCGCAGCTTGCCATGTTCCGTGTCGTGATGATGCCGCCGAAAGCGGCGGACGAGAGCGTGAAAATCATGCGGGCCGCCTTTACCGATCTCTGGAAGGACCAAGCATTCCTGGCTGACTATTCCAAGGTTATCAAGACCGATCCGATTCTCGTGACAGGCAACGAGGGACAGTCGATCTTGTCGGAGGTGGCGCACGTCCGACCGGAGGTCAGCCGATATATTACCAATTACGTCGCCAATCTGACGAATAGGAAATAGTGCTTCCATAGGGAACAGCCTGCATCGATCGGGCAGGAGCTTGGATGGCGATGCCATTCGCGATCGCAGACAGATCCCCTTGAGGCGCGGCCTCAAGAGGTGGGCAACGCCATCGAACGGCCTGCTGACTGAGAAGGGAACGATCATGGTCGCCGGGCGGGTGGGCTGTCCCGTGCTTCCGTGTCTTTCGGTCGGTTCGAACCCGAGCACGCCGCAGGAGAAGGCCAGCGAACGTTCGAGGTTGGCGACGTTCGGTCCGGGCCTATCCAGGTCGCACCAAGCATCGGCGAATATTTCTGGATTTGCCAGAATGGCATCGATGTCGCATTCTTGCATTGGCTCGTCTGGAATAACGACCTGATGTTCCAATTCACTCAGACTAGAAATGGTGTTTGGGCAATGGAACGTCGATCTCTGTTGCGCGCTGGCGCTGCCCTGGTCCTGACGGCCGCTGGCTTGCCCTCGCTTCTCCGCGCACAGCCAGGGGCGAATGCGGCTTTGATCACAGCCCGGATTCCCGGCGCCGGGCGGGAATTGCCTGTCATTGGAATCGGCACAGCCAGGCGTTATGCCGATCCCAAAGGTGACGCTGAACTGGCGGCGCTTCGCGCCACGATCTCCCGTTTCGTCGAACTTGAAGGGCAAGTCATCGATACGGCTCCGTCCTATGGCCGTGCCGAGGAGGTGCTCGGCCAATTGGTGCAGGAACTGGGCGTGCGCGATCGGCTGTTCCTGGCCACCAAGGTCGGTGTGAGCAGCCGGCAAGAGGGCGTCGCGCAGATCGAGCAGAGCTTCGTCAAGCTGCGCACGAACCGTATCGATATGATCGCCGTGCACAATCTGCGTGACGTTGACAATCAGCTCGCCATCCTGCGCGATCTCAAGGCCGCCGGCCGCATCCGCGTTGTGGGCGCCACCACGTCCTTCGATAGTCAGTATGGCGCTTTCGAAGCGATGATGCGCCGTCAGGCCCTGGACGTCATTCAGGTCGATTATGCGATGGACAATCGCAAGGTCGCCGAACGCATCCTGCCGCTGGCACAGGAGCGGGGATTTGCCGTCATGATCAACCTGCCGTTTGGGCGCGGCCGGTTGTTCGAAGCAACAAAAGGCCGTCCTCTCCCCGATTGGGCGTCGGAGATTGGGGCAAGAAGCTGGGCCCAGGTCTTCCTGAAATACATCGTCTCGCATCCATCCCGGCCCATCGCCGTTCCCGGCATGGCCCAGGCACGCTATGTCGACGATAATCTCTCCGCGGCCCACCAGCCTCTGCCGGACGCCGCGCTGCGGCGGCGTATGGAACAGTTCATCGATGCCCTCTGATGCCGCCGCGCGGCCTGTCGACCGAGCCGCACGGCGCTTCGGCCTTCTCGCGGTGCATACCGATGAACGACCCGCGGTGATCGGCGGCTTCCTCCTCTTCTTCCTGCTCTTTGCCAGCTATTTCATGCTGCGGCCGGTGCGAGAGACCTTCGGCATCGCCGGTGGTGTCCGCAACCTGCAATGGCTGTTCACCGGTACGTTCGTGGCAACGATGGTTGTGGTGCCGATCTATGGCTGGGTCGCATCGCGCCTGCCGCGCCGAAAACTTCTTCCGATTAGCTATATTTTCTCGGCCGTGGTGATGGCGGGTTTTGCGACGGCGCTGCTGATCGACCGGAGCAATATCTGGATTGGACGCGCCTTCTATATCTGGCTGTCGGTCTTCAACCTGTTCGTCATCTCCATCGCCTGGAGCCTGATGTCGGATCTGCTGGATCGCGACCAAAGCCAGCGCCTGTTCGGACAGATCGCCGCTGGCGCGAGTCTGGGAGGGCTGACAGGCCCTTTGCTCAGTGGATTTCTGGTCGGTCCGCTGGGAGAGGCCGGGCTTCTGTTCCTGTCCACCATGTTGCTGCTCTCCACGCTGGCATGCGTGGCTTGGCTTCTGCGCTGGCGTGACGGTCTCGGCCCCCGTGGCGATGTCACCACGCCTGAACGGATCGGTGGGTCGATCTGGGGTGGGTTGAAGCTGATTGCAGCGTCACCTTATCTCTTGGCGGTGTCGGTCTTTGTGCTGCTGCTGACCGCTGTCAGCACCTTTGTGTATTTCGAGCAGGCGCGCATCGTCGCCGCGACCTTCCCAGACCGCACCAGCCAGACCCAGGTGTTTAGCGCCATCGATGCCGTAGTCCAGGCGTCGACGATCTTCATCCAGATTTTCCTGACCGGTCAGATTGCACGACGCGTCGGTGTTACAGCGCTACTTGCCGCTGTGCCGGCAATCATGATCCTGGGGTTTGGTCTTCTCGCGGCTGCGCCGACATTTGCTGTTTTGGTGCTGGTGATGCTGGTGCGCCGGATTGGCGAATATGCGCTGGTGCGGCCTGGCCGGGAGATGCTTTTTGCCCCGCTCGACACCGAGACGAAGTACAAGGCCAAGAATGCCATCGACACGTTCGTTTACCGAGGTGGCGATGCTATATCGGCCTGGCTCAACGCTTGGATCAGCGCCATTGGATCAACCGGCGCGGCGGCGCTGCTCGGAGCCGGCATCGCCGCAGTCTGGGCTGCGGTCGGTATCTTTATCGGCAGGCGTCACGATCGGACTCATGGATAAATCGGCGGGAAAAGGTGGTTCGTAGCGTGTGCCGATCGCGCTAAACGAACCGCAACTGGTCGTTTATCTCGCCCTGATCTATCAAATGCTTGATTTGTTTCAGTCGAATGAAGAGGCGCGAGTCGAAACTGCTGTTCTTTAATCTCCCCGCCGCAAGCCATTGCGCGATTTCCTCGACGCCTTTCTCCAGCGTCCACCTCGCTTCGAATCCGGGGAGGTTGTTTGTCGCCTTGTCGAAATTGACTCGATAGGAGCGCGAGTCTCCGCCTGTTTCACCGGTAATTTCTACTTTGGCCGTCGGAAATTGTTTGCCAACGGCCTCCGCGATGTCTCGCACACGGTAGTTTGCATCGCTACGGCCAATGTTGAACGCTTGCGCGTGTACTGCTTCCCGTGGCGCGGTCGCTGCGGCAATGGCGGCGCGGCTGATGTCCTCAATATGAACAAGCGGTCTCCACGGTGTTCCATCGGACATAACCTTGATAACGTTTGTCGTGAACGCCCAACCCATCAAATTGTTGAGTACAAGATCGAATCGCATGCGTGGGCTGACGCCGAACGCGGTGGCGTTGCGCATGAACACCGGTGAGAAATTCTGGTCGGCGAGCGCAAGCAAGCCTTCTTCAGAACTGACCTTGGAAACCGCATAGGCGGAAACGGGATTGAACGGAGCGGATTCGTCGAGCGCATCTGTATTGCCCGCCGCGCCGTAGATTGAGCATGACGAGGCGAAAACGAAGCGTGAGATACCGCATTCTTTTGCGATCGTCCCAAGACGAACGGTGGAGTTGAGATTGATGTCATGGGTTAGTTGGGGGTTCAGTTCGCCCATCGGATCGTTCGATAGGCCGGCAAGATGGATGATCGCGTCTATGCCATCGAGGTCGCCCGGTTGCACGTCACGGATGTCGCGCAGGATCTGCCGATCGGGTGAGGACGCCCCCTTGTTATCGATTGCATCGGTTTGGAAATAGCCGACGTCGAGGCCCACGACGGAGTGCCCCAGCATGCGGGCAAGTCTCGTCGCGATAGGGCCGATATAGCCTTGATTTCCGGTGATGAGCAGGCGGAGCGGGGACGGCATTTGCATCCGTTAGCGAAAATGAGAGTGGAGCACGGGGCCTATGGTCGGGATTCGTTCTTTGAAACTGGCTTATCTCATAGCGTAGCCATTTGCAGCGACGCCTATGCTGCGCATCCCACCATCATTTCACACATCGTCGGTTTCGGAAGGGGCGGGGGCGGAAAATCCACCGCTGATAATGAAGTTCTGCCGTATCCAATTGACCGCGCGATATAGGGCCGATGGCCGGATGGTATGGCCGTTAGCATGCCACCGAAGAAAGCCGTTCGTAGAGGGCTAGATAGCTCTCGCACATATTTTGCTCGCGTAAGAGGCGCTCGTAACGCTCTCGAGCGCTGCGACCAAAGCGGATTCTGCATTCCGGGTCCGCGTTTAATTGCTGCATGGCCGTACCGAGCGCGTCGACGTCAGCGGGTTGTACAACAAGCCCTGTCTCGCCGTTCACATTGACGTAGCTCGTGCCAGTGCCGATTTCGCACGAGATCATCGGTTTCCCAGCGCGGGCTGCCTCCACCAACGAAACACCAAATGCTTCCGATCGCAGGTGTGATGGAAACACGAAGGTGGAACAAAGAGATAGAAGCGCCTCTTTGTCAGCATCGGAGACCTCGCCGAGAAAAGTCACGTTCGGCGGCGCTGTAGGCTCGAGCGTATTTCTCATTTCTCCGTCGCCGGCAACGATAACGGGAAGTCCGGTTCTCCGCGCAGCATCGATCAGAAAGGGCAGCCCTTTATAGTAACGCAACACGCCGATGAATAGGAAAAAGCCTTCTCCGACGGTAGCGCGCCACTTTTGCAGGTTGGCTTTGGCTGGCTCTTCGCGGTCCCGCACGCCAATCGGGATGACTGAGGTTTTTTCGGTGTAGCGGCAAAGCACAGGACTCGTCTGCTTATAACTCGATGACGTTGCCACGATATGATCAACAGACGTGAGGAAGCGCTGCATAAGCGGCCGATAGAATGGCAGGATAAAGCGCTGTTTCACGATATCCGAGTGATATGTGACGACGCTTGGACATTGCGGCCGCAGCAAGAGGTGCATGAGATCCTGGAG
>JAFKKQ010000328.1 GCA_017304505.1 Hyphomicrobiales bacterium
GTTGGCCTCTCCTGCCCGGCATCATGGCAGAGCCGGAGATAGCTCTCGTGATCCGGCTGATAGCGGGTGGCGATGTTCATCGCCGCGTTCCAGCGGTTCGCCACCTCGGCGAGATTCGGATAGAGCGCAGCCCGCAGGCTTGAGACGAGGTCCGGTAACGGATAGGCGAAATACTTGTATTCGCCTCGACCGAAGCCGTGACGGGCCATGATGACCCGGCTGCGGAACAGCGCATCCGCCGCGTAGGCACCGGCAAGCGACGCGCATTCGGCCGCGCTCAGGAGCGGCCCGGTGACCGCGCAGCCATAAGAATCAAGGGTTGAGGCGATTTCCGACCAGTCGAGCGCCGCGACGCGCGACGCAACGGAAACGCCGGCACCCTCGCGCCGTCCTGCATCGGCTGCCTTTGCCATCGGCATGACGCCCTCCTGGGTGGCCCATCTGTTTCCTGCGATCATGCTGGCAAATCCGACCTGCCGTCACCACCCGAAACCCGCAAAGCGCCGAACCGTTCCGGGCGGCTCGACCCCAACCGGCCAGTCCGGTAGGAATCGGCAACAACGACATCGGGGGAAACGATGAAAGTCACCGTGCGCGGCGTCCGCAGCGTCGAAATTGAGATGAGCCAACCGGAACGCGCCGCTGAATTTTATGGCACGGTCTGGAACCTGACGGAGGTCGAGCGCGAGAACGGCTCGATCTGGTTCCGCGGCACCGGGCCTTACCATCACATCCTCGCCATCCATCCCGCGCGCAACGGCGCGGCGGTGCGGCGGCTGACATTCGACGCCGCCGACCGCGATGTGGTGCAGGCGCTGCACAAGGCGGTCGCCACGAGCGGCTGTCCGTGCGAAGCGCCGCACGACATCGACGCGCCGGGAGGCGGCTACGGCTTCGGCTTTGTCGACGGCGAGGGCCGCAACCTCGCCATCGTCTGTGATGTCCGCGACCACGCCGGGCACGCCGACGCACCCGACCGTCCGCGCAAAATCGCACACGTCAACCTCAACGCCGCGCAACTTGAAAAGACCAACGACTTTCTCGTCGACGTTCTTGGATTTCGCCGGGTCGATCACAGCGGCCCCTTGCACTTCTTCCATTGCGATAACCCGGACCATTCGTCGATCGTGACCTGCACCGCGACAACGCCGACGCTCAACCACGTCTCGTTTGAGATGCCCGATCTCGAATCGGTCATGCGCGGCGGCGGCCGCATGCGCGACAACGGCTATCCGATCGAATGGGGACCGGGCCGGCACGGTTCCGGCAACAACGTGTTCTGCTACTTCGCCGGCCCCGAAGAATTCCCCATCGAATACACCGCCGAAGTGTTGCAGATCGACGACACGTACGAATTCCACGGCCCCGACTATTGGAAGTGGCCGCCGGGCCGGCTCGACCGCTGGGGCATCACTCCGCCACACACCGCGCGCTGGAAGCGCATCCAGGACATGGTTCGGTTCACGCCGGGCCAGCACCGCCTATGAAAGCGATACAGATCGTTCGCACCGGCGACCCTGATGTGCTGCGGCCCGTCGAGATGGACACGCCCTCGCCCGGCCCGGGCGAGGTGCTGGTGAAGGCCGACGCGATCGGGGTGAACTATTTCGATACCCTGATCCGCACCGGCCGCTATCGCTGGATGCCGAAGCTGCCGTTCGTGCCGGGCAACGAGATGAGCGGCCGTGTCGAGGCGCTGGGTCCGGGCGTGCGCAGCCTCGCAACGGGACAGCGGGTGTTCGTGGCCGGCTACGAGATCGGCAATCGCGGCGGGCTTTATGCCGAATACGCCGCCGTGCCGGAGGCAGCCGCATGGCCGCTGCCCGACGCGTTGGACGCGGAAGAAGCCACCACCCTCACCAATTATCAACTGGCCTGGATCCTGCTGCACCACGCCGCACGCGGCATAGAACCGAAGACGGTAGTGGTGCATGGCGCGTCGGGCGGCGTGGGCAGCGCACTGATCGACGTGGCTCGCGCCGCCGGCGCGACGGTCATCGGTGTTGCCGGCTCCGCGGAGAAATGCGCATTTGTCCATGCCCGGGGCGCCGCGCATGCGCTCGACCACCGGACGGAGCCTATTGCCGAGCGCGTGCTCGCCCTCACCGGCGGACGCGGCGCCGACATCGTGTTCGACCACATCGCCGGCCGCAGCCTCATCGAAAGCGTCAAGATGGCCGCGCCGCTCGGCCTGGTCGTGTCCTATGCGGCGCTTGGCGGCATGCCCGACACCGATCTGTTTGCGGCAATGCGCGGCAATATCGAGAAGAGTCCGGCCGTGCGCTGCTTCACCATGCACACCTACGATCACATGGAGAAGCCGCGCCGCGAGGCCATGAGGCGGGTCATCGAACTGCTCACTGGCGGCGGCACGATCCGGCCTGCGATCGCAGCGCGCTTTCCGCTGGCCGAAGCTCATCGTGCGCACAGCCTGATCGAACAGCGCAGCGCGATGGGAAAGATCGTCTTGAAGCCGTAGCCGACCGCATCCTGTGCTGGACTCCTCGCGGAAATCGGGTGTCGCGTCCTTTCCGCCTTTGTCACGCTGGTCGCGACAGAGGCATCGATGACAAAGCGACACACTATGCTCGGACCCAGTCTGGTCCTGCTGTTCTGCTTGTCGCAGGCGTTCCGCGACGTCTACTTCGGCAACGTGTTCCAGAGCGTCGATTTCTTCGCCGTCATCCTGCTGGCCTTTACGGCCTCCACACTTCTTTTCACCGCGATTCCCTTGCTGCGCGACCGGTCAGCCTTCGCCAAACTATGCGGGCATGGCCGCACTGTCCTGATGATGAACGTCACCACGGCGCTGGCCTGGAGCTGTTACTTCTTCGCGCTGAGCCGCATCGAACCGTCGGCCGTCAACACGTTGCATAGCGGCATGGCGCCGCTCACGGTGGTCGTTCTGGGCCTGTTCGGTATCCGCCTCGCCCAGACCAAGAGCATCGGTTGGCAAGAAGGCATCGGATATTCGGGGATCGCGGCTGCCCTCGTCGCGCTGGCCTGGGTCGTGCTCTCGGATCGTTCCAGCCTGACAACCAGCGACGGACCGTTCGCGCTTCTCGGACTTGTCGCGCTGACGATCAGCGGGACCTCGATCACGATCAGCCTGCTCTACAGCAAGAGGCTTCACGACCACGGCGTGAGCGCTGAAATCGGGACCTCGATGCGCTATTTCCTGCTGATCCTGATCGCAGCCGGCGTCGTCTGGTACAAGGGCGGGCTTATCGGCGTTCCCACGGTCGGCGATGCCGCCGTGCTTACGGGGCTTGCCACCGTTCTGGTCATCCTGCCGCTCTACGCGCTCCAAGTCGGCATCGCCCTGACCTCGACCTTGACCGCCAACGTGTTGCGGTCGCTCGGGCCGGTGTTCGTCTTTGCCATGCAGCAGATCGACGGGCGGTTAGCCTATTCCACGCCGACACTTGTTTGTATTGTGGCTTATTCGGCCGCCGCTATCGTCAGCAACCTCGCCCGCGCCCGGGCGAAGGGCTAAAGCGCGAACCGCCGCAAACGTCGGTCAGTCTGCAGCCACAACAGCCGCATCCGCGCGCACAGGGCTGAAGGGTATGACGTTGCCTTCGGGCTCGACACCATCCGGCTGTCGATAAAGGCCGCGTTTGTCGGCAACCGGCCTGAAACGCTTGGTCAGACCCATGACGGTTTCCGCTCCGCCGAGCACAAGATAGCCGTCGCGCTCGGTCACGTCGGCGATGCGTTCGAGCACATCGATCTTGGTCGCCTGGTCGAAATAGATCAGTACGTTGCGGCAGAACACCAGGTCGAATTTTCCGAGATGCGAAAAATCATTCAGCAGGTTCAGCGGCGCGAACTTCACCATGCCGCGGATTTCCGGCGCGATCTGCCACGCCTCTCCAACCTGGGAGAAGTACTTGATCAGCATCATCACCGACAGGCCGCGTTGAACCTCAAACTGGCTGTAGATACCGCTTTTGGCCCTCGCCAGAACCTCGGTAGAAAGGTCGGTTGCAACGATCTCAATGCGCCAGCCCCTCAGTTCCTTGCCCATTTCCTTCAGGCACATGGCGAGCGTATACGGCTCCTGGCCGGTGGCGGCGGCAGCGCACCAGATGCGGATGCGCCGGCTCGCGGCCCGGGCGGCCAGCAACGCCGGCATGATGGTGTCGCGGAAATGGTCGAAGGGCACCTTATCGCGGAAGAAAAGCGATTCGTTTGTCGTCATAGCCTCGACGACCTCGACCGTGAGCCGCTCCGCGTCGGGCGCCCGCAGTCTTGCGACAAGGCCGGTGAGATTGGATAAGCCCGCCTTGCGCGCAACCGGCAAAAGCCGGCTTTCCACCAAGTAATGCTTCTCCGCCGATAGCACGAGACCGGAACGCGCCTTGAGCAGCTTACGCAAATACTCGTAGTCGCTCGGCGTCATGAGATAGCCCCGAGAAACATGCGGGCGATGCGGGGCGCGATCTGCACGAGCGGCGCAACGGCGGAGCAGACGCCGGCTGAAACAGCCGAGCCCGGCATGCCCCAGACCGCACTGGTCGCCTCGTCCTGAGCGATCACACTGCCGCCGCCGGCGACGATCCTGGCGGCTCCCGCCGTGCCGTCGATCCCCATGCCCGTCAGGATCAGGGCGAGGTTCCAAGAGCCCCACACTTCGGAGGCCGAAGAAAACAGCGGGTCGACCGCGGGCTTGCAGAAGTGCACCGGAGGCCCGTCATCCAGCACGATGACGGCACCCCGGCCTTGCCGGGCGACTGTCATATGCTTGCCACCCGGCGCCAGATAGATGGCGCCGGCCACAACCGGCTCGCCGTTCACGGCTTCATGCACAGGCCGCTCCCCTGCTCGCGTCAGGTGCTCGGCCAGGATGGTGGTGAATGTCGCCGGCATGTGCTGCGTGATCAGGATCGGCGCGGCATCGGCAACGGCGTTCAGGCGCGGCACCAGCCTGGTCAGCACCTGCGGCCCGCCAGTCGACGCACCGATCAGCAGCACCCGCGGCGGCACCACGGAGAATGGCCGCAGCTTGAACGCGCCCCGCGCGGAATCCGCCGGAACGGACCGACGCGTGACCGACATGGCGGTTCGCCGCGCATAAGACGGCAATGGTTGCCGACGGCGGCGTGATCCAAGCGCGCGGATTTTCTCGACTAGCTCGCGCTGAAACGATACGGAAGTGATCATTCCGCCTTCGGCCGCAGGCTTCGGAATATAATCGGCCGCGCCAAGAGCGAGCGCCTTGAGCGTCACTTCCGCATGGTCGCGCGTCAACGCGGACGCCATGATCACCACGAGATCGCGTCGGCGCGCCAACAGTCTCGGCAGCGTCGAAATACCGTCGAGTTCGGGCATTTCGATATCAAGCACCACGACGTCCGGATCGGCTTCATCGAGACGTTCGATGGCCTCGGCACCGTTGCGCAGAGAGGCCGCAAGCTTGAGGCCCGGGGCTTCCTCGATCCATCTTGACAATAGACTGCGGACGATAACGGCGTCGTCGACCACCATGACGCGGATGTCGTCGGGCGCCGGAGCAACTGACGCGCCACGCGACGTATGAACAACGGTACTCATTGCGACGCGGTGATTCCCAAACGCTGCCACGAACGGATCGGTGAAAGGATCGCCCCGATCCAGCCATCGGTGCCGGCTCAAACGGCCTCCAAAAATGATCCGACTAGATCAATCCGACTTCCTGGAATTTTGCCTCGACGATTTCCTTGTCGAACGGCTTCATGATGTACTCATTGGCCCCGGCATGGAGCGCGCGTGCAATGTGCGCGACGTCGTTCTCGGTGGTGCAGAACACCACCTTCGGACGATCGCCGCCCGGCAGCCGGCGCAGCGCTTTGAGGAACTCGTATCCATCCATCTTTGGCATGTTCCAATCGAGCAGGATCGCGTCGGGAAGCTCGCGCCGGCACGCAACCAGCGCATCCTCGCCGTCCTCCGCCTCGACGATCTTGAACTCCATGCCTTCCAAAATACGGCGAGCCACCTTGCGGATGACGCTCGAGTCGTCGACGACCATGCATAGTTTCATATTATCGTTCCTCCACAACCCTTCTGATACGCTTTGCCGCGCGTTACGCGGCGATGGCACCATTCTTGATGTCCAGCACACGATCGACATTGAGCACGATCAGCAATTGCCCCTCCAACCGATACACGCCGTCGGCAACACGCGACAGCCGCGAATCGAGATTGGCCGGTTTGCCTTCGCAGTCGCTATCGTGGAGCGCAATCACTTCGCCGACCGAATCGACCAGCAGTCCGTAAGACTCGCCTCTCCATTCGATCCCGACGGCCATCGCCTGCGTTCCCGGCTCGCTTGACGCAAAATCGAGGCACGAGCGCATATCGATCGACGTGACGACGCGCCCACGCAGATTGAGAATGCCGGCAACCTCCGGCGGCGCGAGCGGCACGCGCGTCAGACGGTCCGGCACGAAGACGTCTTGGACGCGCGAGATCGGCAGCCCGAACAAATGGTCGCCGACCGTCACCGTGACGTATTCGGTCGCAAGCTGCTCGCTGCTGTTCGCCGTTGTTGTCATTGTATCCCTAAGCGGCCTGAATGGTGCCAGCCGTCTGCTCCTTGAGCGCAGCAATCAGGCTTTGGCGGTCGAACTTGGCGACGTAATCGTGGAAGCCTGCGCGGCGGCCGCGCTCGATCGCCTCCGGCGAACCGATCGACGACAACGCGATGACCGGCATATCCTGGAAGCGCGGCTCACCGCGCACCGCCTCGGCGAGCGCAAAACCATCCATGCCCGGCATGTCGATATCGGTGACCAGCACGTCGAAAGCCCGCCCCTGCTTCAGCAGCGCCAGCGCCTCGTGCGCTCCCGCGACGGCAGTGACCGCGTAACCGGCCGCCTTAAGCACTGGCATCAGCATGTTGCGGAAGAACGCCGAGTCGTCGACGAGCAGCAGCGAACACTCGCGCTTGCGGGTTGCTGCGTCTTTACGCCGGAACCAGTCCGTATAGGCAAGCGGCAGAAAATGGCCGACGTCCACGATCTCGGTGGCCTGGCCTCGAACGACCGCCGAGCCGAGAACGCCCGGCCGATCGCTGGCGACTTGGATATCGAGCTTGTCTTCGACGATGTCGACGATCTCGTCGACCGCAAGCCCCACGGAACGATCGCTGTCGGCGAACACCAGCAGCGGCTGAACCCCGTCCCGCTTGGCCCGGTCCTCGTCGCCGATGTGCACCAGCGGCATGAGATGGCCGCGATACTGCACCATCCGCCGGCCATCGGAGACTTCGATCGTCTCACAATCGATCTCTTCCAGTCGCGTGACGAGCGAAAGCGGCACCGCCTTGAGTTGCGGCGACCCGGCACGGAAGACAAGAAGGGAGACCTTGTCCGCTTCGGCGATACGATCTTCATGGTCGTCGCCGGCTTGCTCGCCGGCTGCGGCAGCCGAGGAAACCCCGACCGCTTGCGACACGCCATTCGGATCGATGATCAGGATCACCGAACCGTCACCGAGGATGGTGTTGCCGGAAAACATACCGATGCGGCGAAGCTTGCTCGCCATCGGCTTCACCACGATTTCCTCGGTGTGGAACACGCTGTCCACCATCACGCCGAAGGTCTGGGCGCCCACGCGAACGACGACGATAAAGCCCTTGTCGGGGATCGCTTTGCTGTCGCCGAGCTTGAGCAGCGAAGCCAGGCCAACCAGTGGCAAAAGCTCGTTCCGCAGCCGCAGCACCGCCGCGTCCTTGATCCGCTCGATGCGATGCTCCGAGTTTTTATTGACGCGCACCAGTTCAACCACGGCCAGTTGCGGAATGGCGAAGCGCTCGCCGCCCGCCTCGACGATCAGCGCCGAAACGATGGCCAGCGTCAGCGGGATCTTGATGGTGAAGCTCAACCCCTGGCCGCGAACCGAGTGGACATCGATGCTGCCGCCGATCTGATCGATATTATTGCGCACCACATCCATGCCGACTCCGCGGCCGGACACGCTGGTCACGATCCTGGCTGTCGAAAAACCGGGCGCGAAAATGAAATTCTGAATTTGTGGCTCTGTCATCTTATCGAGGTCGGCCTCGGTCGCGAGGCCGGCGGCCAGCGCCTTTTCCCTGATCCGTGCGGTATCGAGGCCGCGGCCGTCGTCCGCCACGCCGATGATGATGTGACCGCCCTCGTGATAGGCCGAAAGACGGATTGTTCCCTTCTCGGGCTTGCCTGCGGCAACACGCTCCGCCGCCGGCTCCAGACCGTGGTCGGCGGAGTTGCGCACCATATGCGCGAGCGGATCTTTGATGCGCTCCAGCACCTGACGGTCAAGCTCGGTGTCCGCACCGTGCAGTTCAAGTTCGATGTCCTTGCCAAGCTCCGTGGCAAGATCGCGCACGATGCGCGGCAGCTTCTGCCAAGCTTTTCCGATCGGCTGCATGCGAGTCCGCATGACACCGTCCTGCAACTCGGCCGTGACATTGGACAACCGCTGCAACGGAACCTTGAATTCGGAATCGCCCTGGCGCCGCACGATGTCGAGAAGCTGGTTGCGGGTCAGCACCAGCTCCGAAACCATCGTCATCAAGCCCTCGAGCGTATCGACACCGACGCGGATCGATTGGCTCGCGATCTTGCTCTCGTGCTCGTCCTCATCGTCCTTTTGAACCGCCGGCGCTTCGTGCTCGGCATCGCGCGGTTCGGCAGCAGCCGCGGCGGAAACAGGTCCCGGCGTCTCGCGGAACGCGCGCTCCAATTCGTCGAGAGCATCCTCACGTGAACCGCGCATCCATTGAGCGGGCCGTGCCGCATCGGCGCCGCCGCGATCCGCCATGCGCTCAAGCGAACGGATCAGATCGGCGTCAGCGCCTTCGGGCTCGCGCTGATGTTTCTCGAGTTCGGAAAGGATCTCCTTGACCCGGTCGACGGTGAAAAGGATCAGGGTGACGGCTTCGCCGGTGACCGGCATGGTGCCGTCGCGGAAACGGCTCATGAGGGCTTCGGCGGCATGCGCCAGCGCCTCCAGGCGCGGCAGGCCAAGGAAGCCACAAGTGCCTTTGATCGTGTGAACAAGCCGGAAAATGTTGTCGAGGATATCGGCGTTGTCGGGCTCCTGCTCGAAACGCACCAATTCAGCATCGACGACGTCGAGGCTTTCGTTGGTCTCGACGAGGAATTCCCGAAGGAGGTCGTCCATTGCAGCCGCCCTTAGCTGAGGACACCAGCCGCCTGGCCGTACCCGAGCGGGCGCAGTGTGTCTTCGAGGCGTTTAATTTCTGTTGCGGACGGTGTTGGATTTGCCGGCGTTAACCGCCCATCAAGCAATCGCGGCAGCCGTGGAATTTACCGCCCGTTAACCAGCAAACAGGCGCAGGCCGCGGCCCCAGCGAAGACGTCCCAATGCAGACAAGGCGCGACGTTTATCGCGTCGCGACCACCACCGTGCCGTCCTCAAGCGCCATGTCGACGGCAAGTCCGCAATTCTTGGCAAGGAGCCCGGTATAGAACGGCTGAATGGCATGAGCATCGACGGCATGGTCAGGCGGTGAGCCGGCAAGCAAGGGCGGAATCGCCTGCGGCACCTTGGCGTTGAAGCCGGTCGCGGCGACGCGAAAGCCGATCGCCTCGCCTTCGCCGATGGAATCGACGGTCAACTGTCCGCCGCGCGGAATGGCCTGGGCGGCAAGCAACATCATGTTGAGCAGCAGCTTGACCCGATTCTTGGCCATCAGAACACGCGGCAGATTCCAACTCAGCTTGGTCTTTTCATCCTCCATCAGGCCGCGCGTGACCTTTTCGGCATCTCCGGTGTCGATCTGGGCGCCCACCGAACCGGCCGCGCCGAACGCCAGCCGGCAGAACTGCAGCTTGGCCGATGCCGTGCGCGCGCTCTTCTTGATAAGGTCCAACGCGAAACGCGACGTCTCCTCGTCTTTGTCCTCCTCCATCACCTCGAGGCCGTTCATGATCGCCCCGACCGGGCTGATCAGATCATGACAAACCCGCGAACACAGCAACGCTGCGAGATCGAGACCTTCGAGGACGATAGGGCCGGACATTTCGCGCGCGCTCCGGATCTGGATGATGACATCCGACGTTTAGGCGATTCGGCCGTCGAGCGTGAGCCGCCGATGTGATAAATCGCTACCGGTTTGGACTCACACGGACATTTACTGTGGCTGACGACATCGGGACCGGGGCGGCGGAATTGCTCGACGGCCTCACTGAAATTGCCTGCCAAGCAGCGGCGGCCATCCTGGCCGTGCCGCGCCCGAAGCTGCACCAGCGCGAGAAGCCGGACCACTCGCCGGTGACGGACGCCGACACGGCGTCGGAAGCCATCATCCTGGAAGGGCTGGCCCGGCTCCTGCCCAACGTCCCCGTGATTTCAGAGGAGGCAGCCAGCCATCGGCTTCACCCCGATCTCGGCTCCCGCTTCCTCATCGTCGATCCGCTCGACGGCACGCGCG
>JAFKKQ010000235.1 GCA_017304505.1 Hyphomicrobiales bacterium
GCTCTCGCGCTCGGCGCAGGCGCGGTGGGCGCAGGCCTGTTCGGCGTATCCCCCGCGCTGGCGAAGAACGATGCCGAAGACGCAATCGGCAAGTTCACCGGCGGCAAGACTCCGGCGCAAGGCAAAATCACGCTCGATCTGCCGGAGATTGCCGAGAACGGCAACACGGTGCCGATGACGGTTTCGGTCGAGAGCCCGATGACCGAGCAGTCGCATGTGACCGACGTGCTGGTCGTCGCCAACGGCAACCCGCGCTCGGGCGTGGTGCATTTCCACTTCTCGCCGGCAAGCGGCGTGGCCGAGGCCAACACCCGCATCCGGCTCGCGACCACGCAGGACGTTATCGCGGTTGCGCGAACGAACGACGGCTCGTTTTATCGCACCAGCAAACAGGTCAAGGTGACGATCGGCGGCTGCGGCGGTTGACCGGCTCGCACCGCGCACTTCGGCTGGACACCCACGGGAGACAATCATGGCGGTCAAACCCCGCATCAAGCTCGACAAGAAAGACGTCAAGAAAGGCGACATCGTCGAGGTCAAGGCGCTGGTGTCGCACATCATGGAGACAGGCCAGCGCAAGGACGCCAGCGGCAACATTATCCCGCGGAAGATCCTGAACAAGTTCGTCTGTACGGTCGCGGGCAAGCAGGTGTTCGCGGCCGACTTCGAGCCCGCGATTTCGGCGAACCCCTACATCCAGTTCAAGTTCAGGGCGGAGACAACCGGCCCGGTGGTGCTGACGTGGACCGACGATGACGGTTCGCGGCCCGCCGCGCCAACCTCGGCCGCAGCCCTGCCACGACATAACAATCGGTGCGGGCCACGCTCCGCCATTTTGGACGCCGCGAATGATCTCCAGGCGCGAATTCCTCCAGGTCGCAGCGGCAACCACAAGCCTCATCTCCGGCCTGTCGCCGCGCGCGTTGGCGCAGCAACGCCTGACGCAAGCCGAGCTGTTGCGGTTCGACGCCATCGGCAACGTCACGCTGGTTCACCTCAGCGATCTGCACGCCCAGCTTCTGCCGGTGCTGTTTCGCGAGCCCTCGATGAATATCGGCGCAGGCGACGCACGCGGGCGCGTGCCGCATGTGACCGGACGCGATTTTCTCGATCTCTACAACATCCCGGCCGGCAGCGCGGCCGCCTATGCGTTGACGTCGGAGGATTTCGCCGCGCTCGCCAAAAGCTACGGCCGGCTCGGCGGCCTCGACCGCATCGCCACCGTGCTGAAAGCGATCCGCGCCGAGCGCGGCAACCGCGTTGCATTCCTCGATGGCGGCGACACCTGGCAGAACAGCTATACGTCCTTGCAGAGCAAGGGCCAGGACATGATCGACTGCATGGCATTGTTAAAGCCCGACGCGATGGTCGGGCACTGGGAGTTCACACTCGGCACCGAGCGCGTCAAGGCGATCGTCAAGACGCTCGGCTTTCCGTTCCTGGCGCAGAATGTCCGCGACACCGAATGGGACGAGCCGGTGTTCGAGCCGATGACCATGCTCGACCGCGGCGGCGTCAAGGTCGCGGTGATTGGGCAGGCTTTTCCCTATACGCCGATCGCCAACCCGCGCTGGATGATGCCGTCCTGGTCGTTCGGCATCCGCGAGTCCGATTTGCAGGGCAACGTCGAGAAGGCGCGCAAGGCCGGCGCCGAGCTGGTGGTGCTGCTGTCGCACAACGGCTTCGATGTCGATCGCAAGCTTGCGGGCCGTGTCAAAGGCATCGACGTGATTCTCACGGGACACACACACGACGCCCTGCCCGAGGCCGTGAAGGTCGGCAAGACATTGCTCATCGCCTCCGGCAGCCACGGCAAGTTCGTTTCGCGGCTCGATCTCGACGTGCGCGGCGGCGAGGTGAAGGATTACCGCTACAAGCTCATTCCGATCTTTTCCGATGCCATCGCGCCCGACACGAAGATGGCCGCAAAAATCGCCGCGATCCACGCGCCGCATGAGGCAATGCTCAGCCAAACCATCGGCCGCACGGAGACGCTGCTCTATCGACGCGGCAACTTCAACGGCACGCTCGACGACGTGATCTGTGACGCGCTGCTTACCGAACGCGACGCCGAGATCGCGCTGTCGCCCGGCTTCCGCTGGGGGGCCTCGCTGCTGCCGGGGCAGGACATCACCCGAAACGACATCTACAACGCCACGGCGATCACCTACCCCGCCGCCTACCGCACCGCCATGACGGGCGCGCGGATCAAGGAGGTGCTGGAAGACGTGGCCGACAACCTGTTCAACCCCGACCCTTATTACCAGCAGGGCGGCGACATGGCCCGTGTCGGCGGCCTGTCCTACACCATCGACGTGAATCAAAGCATCGGCGCACGGATCGGCGGCCTTATGTCGCTGCGGACCGGGAAACCGCTCGATCCGGCCAGGGAGTACGTCGTCGCCGGGTGGGCCAGCGTCAACGAGG
>JAFKKQ010000236.1 GCA_017304505.1 Hyphomicrobiales bacterium
GAACTGCTGCAATATTTGCGGGACGAGCGAAATCTGGCTCTGCGCGTCCTGCCGGATATCCTGGCCGGAGCGAGCGCGGGCGGGATCAATGCCGTTTTCCTGGCCCAGGCGATCCATTCGGGCCAGTCGCTCGATCCGCTGACCGATCTGTGGCTCGATCGCGCTGACGTCGACAAGCTGCTCGATCCGGAAGCGCGGCTGTGGACCAAGGCCGCCAAGTTCTGGGCGCCGGCCGTGGTGGAATTCCTGCTGACCAGGCCCGGCAATGCGGTGTCGGAAAGCGTAGCCCCCGAAACCCGCGAGCAAGTCCGCCGGAAATTGGCGCGTTTCGTCCGCACGCGCTGGTTTGCCCCGCCCTTTTCGGGAATCGGCTTTTCGGGCCTGATGGCAGACGCGCTCGACGCGATGGCGCATGCCCCGGTGGGCGCACCGTTATTGCCGCCGGGGAGCCAGCTCGACCTGTTTGTCACGGCCACCGATTTCGGCGGATATATCGAACTGCTGCATCTCAACAGCCCGGCGGTGGTGCAGGAAAGCGAACATCGCATGCCCATCGGCTTCCAGGCGAAAGTGCCGGCGGCAGCAGGCCAATCGCTGGCCGATCCGCTGGAACTGGTCTTCGCGGCGCGATCGACATCGAGCTTTCCCGGCGCTTTCCCGCCCATGAAAGTCGCGGAAATCGATGAACTGGCGCAGATGCGGGGCCTCTCTTGGGCTGCGCGGCAAGCCTTTCTCGAGCGCGTGATGCCGGCCCACGTGCGGCAGAAGGATGTAGAGCACGTCTCGCTGATCGACGGTTCCGTGCTGGTGAACGCGCCCTTTTCCGCCGCGGTCGAAGCGCTCAAGGGGCGGCCCGCGCAGCGCGAGGTCGATCGGCGCTTCGTCTATATCGATCCTCGACCCGACCGGATCGGCCATTACGACCGTGAGCATGAGCGGGAAGTCGGTTTCTTCCGCGCGATTTTCGGGTCGATCTCGGCAATCCCGCGGGAACAGCCGATCAGGGACAATCTCGAAGTGATCCAGGCCCAGTCGCGCGAGGCGGAACGGATGCGCACGATCCTCGGCGCCTTGCGCCCCGAGGTCGAGCGGACGGTCGATCATATATTCGGCCGGACGTTCTTCATCGATCGTCCCACGGTCAAGCGGCTGAGAAACTGGCGGACGAAGGCGCAACAGGCGGCGGCGGAAAGGGCCGGATATGCGTTCCATTCCTACGCGCAGGCGAAATTCGCGGGAGTGGTGGAGCGGCTCGCGCAACTGATTTTCCGCCATGCCCCGGGCTTGTTGCTCCACGACGCCGCACCCATCGTCAATCGCCTGCGCCAGGAACTGGAAGCGCGTGGGTTGGCGAGCCTTGCCGACCCTTCGGGCATCGGCGCTAGCGACGAGGCGATCGCGTTCTTCCGGGCACACGATATCGGCTTTCGCATCCGCCGCTTGCGGCTGCTTGCTCGGCGGTTGACGCAGGATTGGGAAGAAGATCCCGAAATCTCGGAAGCCGACAGGGATGCCGGCCGCGACGTGATCTATCGCGCCCTGGCCCTGTTCTTCGACCGTGAAGGGCCGGCGACGCTCGATGGGGAATTCGCGCCGATCGCGGAACGCGTCATGGACGATCCCGGCGCCGCCCTTGATGCTCTTGCCCGCATGCGCGATCTGTCCGGCCTGGGCAAATGGCTCTTCGTGGG